>NZ_JAUBQN010000054.1:0-32388 GCF_036701295.1 Microcoleus harperi Pol14_C6
GCTGCCTATCTTTTTTGAGCACACATTGGCTCAATCCTTACCAACTCTGGGTTTGAGCCTGTTTGTCACCCCCCCAGGAGTCATCACGAATATTAAACGACTTTCGGGAAAAACTAACCAGACTTCCTGACAGCTAGATTCTAAATATTCCTGTGCTTTGAGAAAGACATCTTCAGCGATATCGGTGGGTGAAACTATTTCGGCCACTAAAGGGAAACGTACGGATTCAGCATCTTGTTCTCGCATCTAACCAGAAAATGAGTTCGTAATTCTAGTTTTAAAAAATAGCAGTTAGAAATGTTCCAGGAGAGATTTTTCTTGTGCGTAAACCTTTCGCAGCGACTCCACGGCTATCGATCGCAACATAAACTTAATCACCCCCACCATTTCCCCCCACTCCAACAATTCAGAAACAGAAACAGCTTTGTGAAATCTATCCGCATAAAAATCCACCCAAAAATCCGGCGCGTGTCTCTCCTTCTGACACGCTATCCGGCGCTTCCAATAACCAAAATCTAAACCAGAGGGCGATTCCACTCCCAAAACAGGCGGAAAGTCGGCATAACTCACAAACCGACTCATGCCTTTGGCGTGCACGTACAGGATATGCGCCCAGCACTCGAAGCGATATATTTGTTCTACCTTGATTTTCAGCAGCCGCGCGATCGCCTCTTTCGTCACAAATCGGCTCAATCTGTGTCTGGGGGTTGATTTTGGTCGAAAGCTTGCTAACATAGTTGATAAGTTTCCTGATTTGAATAGATCGATTCCTAATTTGGATAGATCGATTCCTGATTTGGGAATTTGATAGATAGATCAATCCCTTATATGGGATTTGAACTTTGATAGGCGATCGTCTTTAAGTTTTCCAGACGTTGGGGCGATCGCTTTTTACAATACTATTGTATGACTTATATTAGTCAACTGTCAAGAGGTTATGGGATTAATTAAGTTGCGGGTTCGAGAATTTGCTGCCGAGAAGGGCTGGACGCTGAAAGAAGTTTCAGAGCGATCGGGAGTAGTCTACAGCACGCTCAGAACCTATGCCCGATCGCCCGGATTAGCAACTGTTGACGTGACAGCCTTGCACAAATTGGCGAGGACTTTTGATTTGTCGATAGAAGATTTGTATGAGATTGTGCAGGAATAGTCGATCGCAGTTATTAGCGGGTTGGAATGACTTCTTTAATGGTTGAGTTGCTAGAAATCCCCCAAGCACAAAACGTAGTTGTTATAGACGACACGCTAACAGTCGATATATCCGATGGTCGTACTATTTCTGTTCCTTTAGCTTAGTATCCTCGGCTATTGCACAGCACACTAAACGAACGGAATAATTGGCGATTTATTGGTGGAAATGAGGGAATCCACTGGCCAGATATTGATGAAAACATTAGCATCAAAAATAATATCATTCTGGGTAAACCATCTGGAGAAAGTCAGAAGTCATTTCAGCGGTGGTTAGAGGAACGCGGGAAGATAGTCTAATAACAAATCTGGCTTAAATACCCTTCTTAGTCTCTTAGAGAGGGACTTCGTTTGACAAGAAGCGGTTTCAACCGCCGAATTATCTTAAAAAAAGCGCCTGAGTTCCCTCAGACGCATAGCATAAAATCAACAAATTGTCAACCCTAACCTAACCGTTCAAAGCCTCAGCACCGCCGGAAACTTCTAGGATTTCCTGAGTAATTGCTGCTTGCCGCGCCTTGTTATAAGTCAGCGTCAAACTACGGATCAAATCGCTAGCATTCTCACTAGCATTGTTCATCGCAGTCATCCGCGCCGCCAACTCGCTAGCAGCAGACTCTTGCAAAGCCCGCAGCAATTGGTTGTTTAAATACAAAGGCAAAAGAGCCTCCAGAATTTGGGCCGGATCTTGCTCGAAAATCATGTCGCGGGGCAAACTCTTCATAGTAGGTGCAGAAACCTTCTCGCGCGATACTTGAAACTGTCCGCCTTGCGATGTCAAGCGGAAGATTTCATCATCGGGAGTTTCCAAACCTTGGGGGTCGAGGGGCAGCAAAGTTTGAATGACCGGACGCGAACTAATTAGTGACACAAACTTGGTGTAAACTAGCTCAACTCTGTCCACAGTTCCCGACAGGAATAACGAAAGCAATTCGTCAGCAATTTGTGCTGCTTCCGATGCTGTGGGAATTTGTTCCAAGTTAGCGTAAGTAGCATCGATCGGCTGTTCGCGGCGCTGGAAATACTGAGTAGCTTTGCGTCCTACCAACACGTATTTGTAGTCTAAGCCTTCAGCTTTGATTTCCTTAGCGCGATTTTCGGCGTATTTGATGATGTTGCTGTTGTAGCCGCCGCACAAACCTCGATCGCCCGAGACTACCAACAGTCCCACCGATCGCACTTCACGTTTTTTCAGCAGCGGCAAATCCAGGTTTTCAAACTGCAAGCGTTCCGCCAAACCGTACAATACCTCTGCCAGGCGATCGGCAAAAGGCCGAGTAGCAGTCACCTGTTCTTGAGCGCGGCGCACCTTTGCAGCGGCCACCAAGCGCATTGCTTCTGTAATCTTTTTAGTGTTCTTGACCGACTTAATGCGATCGCGAATAGTTTTCAGATTTGCCATAACTTTCTCCTTACATCCTTGCCCGCATCTTCTTAATTAAAACCGCAGATTAACGCAGAGTAACGCAGATTAACTTCAGATTATCTGCGTTAATCCGCGTTCATCTGCGGTTCAAAATTCCTACTTGTCTACGCAGAAACTAGAAAACTTTGCTTGTATTCAGTGATGCCTTCTTTCAGCAGCTTCTCAGCTTCATCAGTCAAGGCTTTTCCACCTTGAACAATTTCGCCGTACTTCGGCTTGCTAGTCCGCAAATAGTCGCGCAAACCAACAGTAAACTTGGTTACTTTGTCCACATCGATGTCATCCATGTAGCCGTTAATGCCAGCATAGATAACAGCCACTTGTTCGTTCATCGGCAGAGGAGAACTTTGGGGCTGTTTCAACAGTTCCCGCAAGCGCTGACCGCGCGACAATTGATTCTGAGTAGCTTTATCCAAGTCAGAAGCAAACTGAGAAAATGCTGCCAGTTCTTCAAACTGTGCCAATTCCAATTTCACCTTACCGGCTACTTTTTTCATCGCCTTAGTTTGAGCTGCCGAACCTACCCGCGATACCGAAATACCGGGGTTTACTGCCGGACGCAAACCAGCGTTAAACAAGTCAGAAGAAAGGAAGATTTGACCGTCGGTAATCGAAATTACGTTCGTCGGAATGTAAGCAGAAACGTCACCAGCTTGGGTTTCGATAATCGGCAAAGCAGTCATGCTGCCTTCGCCCAAATCGTCGCTCAATTTAGCAGCGCGTTCTAGCAAGCGAGAGTGCAGGTAAAATACGTCTCCGGGATAAGCTTCGCGACCGGGAGGACGGCGCAGCAACAGAGACATTTGGCGGTAAGCTTGTGCTTGTTTGGAAAGGTCATCGTAAATGACCAAAGTGTGCTTGCCTTTGTACATGAAATACTCGGCTAAGCTAGCACCTGTGTAGGGAGCCAAGTATTGCAGGGTGGCGGGGTCGCTAGCGTTGGCTGCTACTACGATCGTGTAGTCCATCGCGCCCTTTTCTTGCAAAACGTTGACGATGTTAGCTACTGTAGAAGCTTTTTGACCGATCGCTACGTAAACGCAGATCACGTTTTCCGATTTTTGGTTAATAATCGTGTCGATCGCGATCGCAGTTTTACCGGTTTGTCTGTCACCGATAATCAGTTCCCGCTGTCCTCTTCCCACCGGAATCATCGCATCAATAGCGGTAATTCCTGTTTGCATGGGTTCGTAAACAGAACGGCGAGAAACAATCCCCGGTGCCGGAGATTCAATCAAGCGAGATTCAGTAGTTTTAATTTCTCCTTTGCCGTCAATCGGACGGGCCAAAGCATCAACTACCCGTCCCAACATTGCTTCACCCACGGGGACTTCAGCAATTCTGCCAGTAGCAGTAACTGCCGAACCTTCTTGAATGCCGAGGCCTTGGCCCATCAACACTGCACCGACGTTATCTTGTTCCAGGTTCAGTGCAATGCCCACGGTGCCGTCGGCAAATTCTAGCAATTCTCCAGACATGGCTTTATCCAAGCCATAAATCCGAGCAATGCCGTCGCCTACTTGCAGAACAGTACCGACGTTAGAGACTTTTACGTCTTGGTCGTACTGCTCAATTTGCTGGCGAATAATGCTGCTAATTTCGTCAGGTCTGATTGCTGCCATGTTAGTTATTATTTGTCAGTTGTCAGTTGTTAGTCAGTCGATTTTAGATTTTAGATTTTAGATTTTAGATTTACTCTCGCATTGAATTTGGGAGCTTGAACCTTCGTCTAAAATTTTGATCTTTCACGACTTAAGTTGGGCGTTTCTACCCTGTTTTGGGCTTGTCGATCTTTCGGCAAGAAAGAATTGAGATTTGGTAGTAAGCATTTGGGACTAACAACTCAAAAACAGAAATTCATTGATTTCTGCCTCCTGTTTCATTCTTCCCTCTTGCTTCTTCCTTCCTTCCTTCTTCCTTCTTCCTTCTTCCTTCGTTTAAGAATTCAAGCGAAGTCCCAGACGGCGCAATTGTCCCCGCAGGCTGGCATCAATTACTTGAGAGCCTACTTTGATTACCACACCGCCGATTAAATCTGCGTCTATTTTGGTTTCAATTTCTACTTGACTAGCGCTGGTCATCGCCTGCACTTTCTCGCGAACAGTCTGCTGTTGAGCGTCTGAAAGCGGGACGGCCGATGTAACTTCAGCCAATACTGTTTGGTTTAGTTCTCGGAGCCTTGCCAAGTATTGTTTGCCAATCCCTTCTAAAAAAACAATTCTTCCTTTGTCTACTAATAGCTTCAGAAAGCTGTGCATCAAGGGGCTCATTTCTTCACCCGCTATTTGCTGAATCACGGCTTTTTTAGCATCCGGTTTTACCAGCGGATTGCCTAAAAATTGACGCAAATCTTCCGAACCTTCTAGCAGGCTCAGCAAGGAACGAATATCTTCGCCAAACTTCTCTGAGAGATTGCTGGACTGAGCCAGTGACATCAAGGCAGATGCGTAAGGCTGTAAGACTTCTGTGCTGACTGTACTCACGTTTTAGCCTCCCAGTAACGCAATGCTGCGATCGATTAATTGGTGTTGAGCGCTGTCGTCCAAGCTAGTTTTTAGCTGGCTTTCCACCTTTGCTAATGCCAGAGATACAACCGCCGATCGCAGTTGGGCGATCGCTCTTTCCCGCTCTGCTTCCAACTCTTGACCTGCTGTTGCTCTCATTCTTTCAACGTCTTGCGCTGCCTGAGCTAGAATTGCTTCTTTTGCTTTCTTGGCAGTTTCTTCAGCAGCGGCCCGAATTCGTTCCGCTTCTGCTTGCGCTTGAGTCAATTTTTGCTGTTGCTCTGCTAGAGCTGCTGCTGCATCTTTTTGGCGTTTTTCTGCTTCTTGAATCGCCTCTTGGATGCCCGAACGCCTCTCAGTCAGGATTTTACCTACAAATCCGCGCCCGAAATAAAACAGCACTGCAATAATAATGACCAGGTTAATCAGGTTGGTTTCTAAAATATCGAAATTTAAACCGAAACCACCTTCGCCGCTAGCTTCTGTGGCTAGCAATAAAACAGTCCCCATGATACTCTTCCATAATTGCGCGTGCAGATTGGGTGAAGCGATTTTAGATTTAAGATTCCATCAAAAATCTAAAACTCTTCGGTCTCGCTATTTGGCCAGCGACTGCCCTAATAGCTTTTCGAGAATTTGGCCGCTGAGCGCGTCTACTTGTTGTTCTAGTGAGCGCATTGCTTCTTGCTTTTGCTGCTCTATTTCTTGCCCAGCCTTTTCTCGCGCGACTTGAGCTTCTTGTTGAGCCTCAGCTACTTTGGCTGCCCCAATTTTTTGGGCATCAGCTTGAGCAGCAGCAATTACTGATTGAGACTGTTTGCGAGTTTCTCCCAGTTTTTGCTCGTACTGCTGCGCTAGTTGCTGAGCTTTTGCCAAGCGTTCTTTGGCGGAGACTTGAGTGTTGCGAATGTAATCGGCGCGATCGTCAATTGACTTGCTGAGCGGCTTGTAAAAAATTACATTCAAGACTGCGACTAGAATTAAAAACTGCACCGCCATCAGAGGCAGCGTAGCATCTATATCAAACAGTCCCCCTTCCTTAGCCGCTTCTTCAACTGCTAGTAATACTGTCCAGTGCATCATGATTTTTTGACGGCTTCCATCTAATTCGCTTAATCGATTTTAGATTTGAGATTTTGGATTAGAATCGCCAAAACCTCAAATCTAAAATTTTCAATTATTATGCGAAGGGGTTGGCAAACAGCAGCACTAGGGCTACGACCAAACCGTAAATTGTGAGCGCTTCCATGAACGCCAAACTCAACAGCAAGGTGCCGCGAATTTTACCTTCTGCTTCCGGCTGACGGGCAATCCCTTCTACAGCCTGACCTGCTGCATTTCCTTGACCGATGCCAGGACCGATTGCAGCTAAACCTACTGCCAAAGCGGCGGCAATTACGGAAGCGGCAGCAACTGTTGGGTTCATGATGATTTTCCTTATCTAAAGTACAAAATTGAGAACAGAAAGTCTACAGAATTGTCCGATGTGACGGGAGAAAGTTTGAGTTCAGAAATTTTCTTTTTCCTCCTTCATTCTTCGCCGTTTATCGTTAGTTAATCGTGGTGTTCTTCGCCGTGACCGCCTTCTAGAGCTTCACCTATGTAGGCTGCGGCTAAGGTTGCAAAAATCAAAGCTTGAATTGCACTGGTAAATAGTCCCAGAACCATCACTGGCAGAGGAACAAATAAAGGCACTAGCAACACTAGCACTCCGACCACCAATTCGTCCGCAAGAATGTTACCAAACAAACGGAAACTTAGGGACAGAGGCTTAGTGAAATCTTCTATGATTTTGAACGGCAACATGAAAGGCACCGGTTCAACATAGTGGGCGAAATACCCCAAGCCACTTTTGCTGAGACCTGCATAAAAATATGCTAGAGAAGTCAGCAGTGCAAATGCTACCGTCGTATTGATGTCAGCGGTAGGAGCTCCCAATTCGCCTGATGGCAGCTTAATTAGCTTCCAAGGAATTAGAGCGCCAGACCAGTTTGACACAAAGATGAACAGAAATAATGTACCAATAAACGGTACCCAAGGGCGATATTCTTTTTCCCCAATTTGGTTTTTAGCCAAGTCCCGAATAAATTCCAGCGCATACTCCATAAAATTTTGCATTCCGCTGGGAATTCGCTGGATTTTGCGGGTTCCTAAAATCGAAACTACGACTAAAACAGCAATTACAAACCACGAGGTTAGAAAAACCTGCCCGTGCACTTTCAGATTGCCGAGTTGCCAGTACAACTGCTGGCCAACTTCCAATTCGGCGAGGGGGAAACGATTAAAGGTGTTTAGAACGTCAAGCATTGCCATTCAACGGGCTTCCCCATACAAATCGATGAGTTGAGTTGTGCTCTTCTTGCCTGACTTACCTGTAGTCTAGTGCTAATGCACTTCGGATCACGTAAACCATCAGCGCAGCTTTGTAAGTCAGAAATCCCAAAAATATAGGTAAAATCTGTAGCTGATTCCACTGTGTTCCTACTATCATCACCGCTAAAAACACACCGAGCCGTGTCTTGCTGATGCGTTGATTTTGGCTGCCGATTCGTTCAACGTCTCTAGCCAACATCTTTAAGTAAACCACACCTGTGCTCGCCCCAAGCAAATAATTCAGGGCAATGTTGAGGGAGTAAAAAATCCAAACGGAGATAAAAATAATCGCCGTAAAAGCAAGGGTGTACGCCAACAACTCTTGTTGGAGGCGATAAAAGTCTTGCATGGGATTGCTAGTCTCGGACGAAGCTGTCGAAACTGTCGAGACTGTGCCAGCTTGAGGAATATCCTCGTTTGCTGCTGCGGGTTCGGTGGGTGTGTTTTGCGTGTTCACGAAGCTCAGAAACTAATGCAGGTAGCAGGCGAGTGCTTTGCAAACTCAGAAAAATCATACCACGCTGCGGTAACAATACTTAAAATAAAATTAATCATCTTTTCGGAATTTGGTTCCGGGCGCTTCAGAAACCTCAAGCCGTTAAATGTCCGATCGACCTTACCCTAAATCTTCCACCGCTAGACAACACTTTTTTATACATTTTTGTTGTGTTTCTCACTAAGTAAGCCTCACTTAGTGAGAGGGGACAGAGGACGATCGCGCGAATCGATGAGGTAACTCTCCCTTGTCTGCCTCTGCGCCCTACAAGAGTTAATTCAAATTCGATCTCATTCAATAACCTTAAACTCTTGAAGCGCCGGGATGAAATTTTTATTCTCGTGGCTTGATCGACTAAGCTTAATCAAAGCAAATCGCTGTAGAGGCTGCAAACTCGCCCACTGGGCCAAAGAAATTGTCACGCCGAGCTCTTGCGCTTTTGCAGAAACAGACTCCGGTACAGTTGCAGCATCCATCCACGGGGGATTTTCATCAACAGCTAAATCAGTTCCCGGTTTGCCTGTCTGTTGAATTAATATTTGATTTAGCTTTTCTCGGTAATCAATAATTTCGGCTTCTGTCAAGCAAGGTAACTCTACAAGACTTTGCCGTTCTGCTTGGTTGAAATGATTCCAATCCTGCAACTTTAATTTAATGCCGCAAGTATCTAACTTGAGACGTACTTGCATGGGGATGCAGCGCAAAGCTTCCACAAAATCAGCTTCAAATTCAAAGAATGTCATAGATGTATAGACTTGCAAACTAGATTTTTTTTATTAACCGCAGAGGACGCAGAGAGCACAGAGTAAGAGAAGAGAGAGAAATCGATGCAGGTTTTTTGCTTTATATCAATAATTGCAGAAAATGCGATCGCCATTTATAATTAAATAATATTACAAACTATTGACATGGATGCCGTAGACTACCTTCGGATTAGCTTGATAGACCGCTGCAACTTCCGCTGTCTCTACTGTATGCCGGAAGGTAGCGAGTTGGACTATGTATTGCAGCAGCAGTTGTTAACTCACTCGGAATTGCTAACTCTGCTGCGGGAAGTTTTTATACCCGTGGGATTTACCAAGTTTCGCTTGACTGGAGGGGAACCGCTGCTGCGGCCTGGGGTGGTGGAATTGGTGAGGTCGATCGCATCTTTGCCGGAAACGCGAGATTTGTCAATGACAACTAACGGCTTTTTGCTGGCGGGAATGGCGGAAAATCTCTACAATGCTGGTTTGCGCCGGATTAATATTAGTTTGGATTCCTTGGAACCGGAGACTTTTGATAAGATAATTGGCAGCCGGGGACGATCGCGCTGGACGCAGGTTTGGGAGGGAATTCAAGCAGCTTATCAAGCAGGATTCGACCCGCTGAAACTGAATGTTGTGGTAATTCCCGGTGTGAATGACGGCGAAATATTGGATTTAGCGGCGTTAACAATTAACCGGAATTGGCACGTTCGTTTTATTGAGTTTATGCCGATCGGGAATGGGGATTTATTTGGCGATAAAGGTTGGGTAGCATCGGCCGAATTGCGACAACAAATTAACAACAAATACGGGTTAGCCGAGTCGGGAATTCGCGGAAATGGGCCGGCGGATGTCTTTCAAATTCCGGGGGCGAAGGGCACTTTAGGCTTTATTAGTCAGATGTCCGAGTGTTTTTGCGATCGCTGCAACCGGATGCGTTTGTCTGCTGACGGGTGGCTGCGGCCTTGTCTGCTGAATGAAACTGGGCAAATTGACTTAAAAACTGCTCTCCGTGGTGGGGTGTCTACAGGCGAATTGCGCGATCGAGTGCGGCACATATTAGAGATTAAACCGGAGATTAATTTCAAGCAGCGGGATTCCGGAACTACTCAAGGAAATTACAGCCGCACAATGTCTCAAATTGGCGGTTAATTATCTATTATCCGCGATAAGTTAGTCTGAAGTAACGCTCTCGCCTTGCGCGCGGATCGATCATAAGCTGGCATTGCCTGTCCTAGGTCGCAGGAATTCGATATTCAACTCTAGTTTCTCTCCTAGCCACAAAGAATGTTTCGTATGGTCGGCCACATCGTCGCCTGTTTCATGGTGAAGGAGAATATTGAGTCCCTCACGATTCAGCATTAACCAGGGAACGACTTTGCCAAACTGGTCTGGTAAAAATGCAACTTGATACATCGCTTGGGGGTGGGGGCCAATGGGTTTGTCATGCCAACGCCCAAGCTGCACCTCAAACTGAGTCAATCCTTCTCGTACACGCGCTGCGGCATCGCGATTATCAGCGTCGAAGTAAATATGTGCATGAAAACCAACGATTGTGATAGTCTCTTCTTTCATCATTTTCAGTAAATTATTCAGCAGATATCAACAACTTTTGTTAGCTTAACTTGCTGGAGATTTTATTCCATCCTGTAAACTCCTTAACTTAATAGCTCCTCAGTCTTTGCTCCTTTGGTTCCATGCTACAAAAATACCAGTATACTCTCTGTTCTCTATCTCCAAACTGACTAATGATGTGGATTTCATCTTGTAGCATTTGAACAATTTTAGATGTTGAGCAATTGCCAACACGGAGATAAATAAATTTGGGAGTATGACCGTAAAGTAAACTCCGTTGATGAAAGTCAGAATCTTTGGAAACAATCACAAAATTATTGGTCTTTGCATATTCCCAAATTTCTGCATCATCAGTATTTGTCACTCCTAAGGTTTTGACATCAACAGAATCGGGATAAAAACCGATAATTATCTAAGTAATTAGGTCTGAGAGGTTTTCGTCCAACAGTAGTTTCACAGGGAGGCCACAAATAATTTTTTCTCACGATCTGCGGCAAAAGCAAGGCAGGCCTTGATGTCTGCCGAAGTTAATTCTGAAAAATCTTCCATAATTTCTGCTTCCGTCATGCCACCTGCGAGATATTCTAAGATGTCGTAGACGGCGATCCGCATTCCTCGAATACATGGTTTGCCACTGCGTTTTCCCGGTTCAATTAGGATGATGTCGTGGTAATCCATAAAGCAAGAATTGGTATAAATATTGGTTGACATTCATAAAACTCAAGACTTAATTGTCTTCTATCAAAATAAACTCAAAAGCGATCGCTACTACCGACGGCAAATCTGGGGAAGCCACCGACATACACCGTTTGGTAAAAGTGCAAAAATTAACTGTCACAATTGGTCGCTAGCCTAAATTTATCATCGCCTTGAATGGTAAGATAACCGTCGTCGAATTGGACTACCACAAACTTGCTATTAACTGCGCGTTTTATAAGGCCCTTTTGTCCCGCGTATTTCCAATTTTCAATTAAGCAGATAACGTTCTGTCCTGTGTGAAACTGAGAGTCTCCATATTGTTGTTTGCCGTGGGCATCCAAAATTCGTGCCTGGTGTGCTGAAGAAGCCGATTGCTTTAACTGCCCTAATTCCTCCACCGTAATCCCTAACTTCTGTGCATCCTCTCTCTCTTTTACCGCTGCGCGTCTTTGCGCGTTATCCTGACTCTGACGCTCTTGTTCACGCCAATAGGAATGACACTTCTCTAGTGCTGCAATGGCTAGGTGATCTCCTTTTCCAGCCAAACGAGATAGAGCACCTTGAGCCGCATAACGTATCTTAGGAATATTTCCCCTGGAGTATCGCTCTAGTGCTGCCATAGCTTCTGGGTCGCCCTGACCAATCTCACCTAATTTGGTCAAGATTTTAACACCAGTGCTATCATATTCACCCCAGTTATACCACGTGCGGAGTTCTTCTAATAGACCCGCTACAGTTGTTGCAATTGCGAGACGAACCAGAATTGAGTCATCTTCAGTGCCACCGCCACCGTAACTCATGCCGGTTTTCTATATTTGAATAAAAGGGATAAAAAGCAATCTTGGAATAAGGGCACTTTCAAGCCAGAACCCAATCAACCTACTGTTAATAGTCATAAAATAACGCTTTTGGGATAAATTCCGCGACCTAGTTAAGGACTACCTCAATTATACAATTCCAATGCACAGGGATTTGATGTAAAACGCTCTGGTTTTAGCTCCCCGACAACTTCGGCGAAGTCGGGGAGCTGGGTATTCTGTTTTTTTTGGTGGGCTTAGTTAGTTCCACATTCTTGTCTGTCGAAAATTAAATCACCATTTGGGATTTTAGATTTGACCAGGCCTTAGCAAAATGAGCTGTTTTGATAAGATCGATCGCACTTCATCCAATCCCATCTCCACATCCGCCAAAATCTCCCCAACAGTTTTGGTATTGCAAGCTTGCAAAAACTCTAATTCAGCACTTGACAAATTGAGCAATTGGTAGTTGCAATCAAACACTTGTTGACTCGGCCAACCGTGCATACAACCACTCAACTCTGGAATTGCCGCCAAAAGTGCCTTATCGTCCGACCAATCAATTTTATTAACAGGCTTTTTGCCCAAGAAAAACTCGTAATGAGTGATTTCCGTATCCAACAATTCAATTAATCGATAAAGCTCCCGTTCCGTCAAACCCCGAGCTCTTTCTATCAATTCCGGCGCTTTCCCCAAAAGTCTTTCTAACTGCCAATATCCCGGATTTGAGAAACCAATAAATTCCAATCCCGAAGCATCAATTAACTCGAACAAAGTCTCAATATTGTAGTCAATTTCCTGCGGGTGAACGTACATATCAGCAAAACATTCGTCCCGCTGATTTTCTCCTGCCCAACGCTGTTTTTCGTACTTGACAAGACGGTTGTTTTCTGGTAAAGAAGCAAAGATTTGACGACCTACTTTCACACCATCGGGATAGTCACCTTTTTGCGGGCCTTGAAGAAGTGCGATCGCCCTTTGCATCAGTTGAATTTCCCAGCGTCCGAGCTCAGCATACACAAAAATGTGCATCAAACCGCCCTCCGCCAACTTCGCCGCCAGCGCTTGAATGCCCCGGATCGGATCGGGTAAGTGGTGCAGCACGCCCACGCAGTTAATCAAATCAAACTCGCCCTCTAACTGGGCGGCATCGTACAGGCTGAGGTGGCGAAAATCAGCTTCGCGCGCTCCCGATCGCCGACAGCGTTCTTGTGCTACCTTCAAAGCACCTTCACTCAGGTCGATCGCCGTCACCGAAGCTTCTGGATTGAGGTGAATCAGATAATCGGTGCTCGAACCAGTGCCGCAGCCAGCGTCTAAAATCCGAATATCGAGTTTTGGCGGCTTTTGGCCGGTGCAAAAATTGTAAGCATCAGGCCAACTCCAGCGCCAGTTGTACCCTGGGGGCGGTTCATGTGACAAAGGATCGGGCGGGAAAGGGAAAGTATCGTAAAGCCGCCGCACGGCAGCACTGATATCAGGCGTAGTATCCATAGGTGAGGTAATAGTGCGTGGGTTTTGAGATTGGTTGTCAGTAGCTAGGGGGTAACGGCGCTAGGCCATGCACTTCTGTTGCTGCGTTACTCGCAACAAAAGTGTCGCTTCGCGATAGTTGGGCAAGCCTGAAACAGAGGGATCGGGCGATCGGCTAACCCCTGGTAGCCAAGCCCTGACAGCTTCTGCGTAATAAAACTTATCATTTTTTCTCATATACGCTCTCTTAAATCTATACAATAAATGTCGGCAGGCTTTTTAACAAACGAGGACTGTCAATAACCCACCGCTGAACTGTCAGGTAAAGCGGAGGCGTCTTTCCGCAGAAAGTCAAAAGCCCCGAAACAGGCAGAAGAAAATTTTTGATTTTCTTTTCCTTTAATTCAAGGCACTGGCTGCAATCGCCCAAAGGCAACTCTCCTGCCGAGTCTTTTTTTCCACGGGTATGCCGGCGGAGCGCAGCGGAGGGAGTACCCCGTGCCTGCCTTCGGATCGGACATTTCCCCGCTGGCAGAAAGATGAAACCAAAACATTTTAATCTAAGAAAGTAAGCGCGCCCGAACCTCGTGACAGGTAAAGGCAAAAAGTAAACAAAGCAAAAATACCTACTTTGACCTGCATGAGAAGGCAAGGTTAGTCGGGTTAAATGCTGCAACTATTTAGATAGGGAGCGAAGGAGTCTAATGACTGTAAAGGCAAGTGGTGGCAGCTCGGTTGCGCGTCCGCAACTATATCAAACTGTACCGGTCGCAACAATTTCGCAAGCAGAACAGCAAGACCGCTTTCTACAGCGGGGCGAACTCAGCGAACTAGCAAGTTATTTCAGTTCAGGGACTCTGCGGATCGATATCTCTGCGACGCTGACCCAAAACTCGGAACTGATAGTATCCCGCGCAGCCAACCGGATTTTTACCGGCGGTTCCCCGCTGGCATTTTTGGAAAGACCACAAGAGCCTGCGATGGCTGTAGCAGGCGCGGCTCGTGGCGGTACGGCGAATGTCTCTGAAGGCATGAAACTGGGAAATGTCACCTACGTAGAAAGCCGCGCTGGTGGCAACGGCGGTGGCGGTGGTTTCTTGGGGCTAGGAAATCTATTTTCTGGCAACGGTGGCGGCTACAGCGGCCCAATCCCCGCAGGATTTCAGCCGATCAATGTCTCGCGCTACGGCCCGGGCAACATGACCAAATCTCTGCGGGACTTGAGCTGGTTTTTGCGCTACATCACCTACGCGATCGTAGCTGGCGACCCGAACATTATTTCGGTGAACGTGCGCGGATTGCGGGAAATCATCGAAAATGCTTGCTCTTCGGCGGCCACAATTGTGGCAATGCAGGAAATGAAGGCAGCATCTTTGGGCTATTTCAGAAATAATGCAGAGGCAAGTGCGATCGTCGGACAGTATTTCGACGTAGCAATTACCGAATTCAAAGCTCCTACACCTTCAGACAAGGTGCGGCAGCGCGAAAGCAACGACCAGCAAGGCTTGCAACTGCCTCAAATCTACTTCAACGCAGCCGAGCGGCGGTCAAAATTCGTCATGAAAACCGGCCTGTCTGCGGGGGAAAAGCAAGAAGTAGTTAAAGCAGCTTACCGCCAAGTATTCGAGCGCGATATTACCCGCGCATACAGCCAAAGCATTTCTGACTTAGAATCCAAGGTCAAAAATGGCGAAATCTCGATGAAAGAGTTTATTCGCCGTCTTGGCAAATCTCCTCTGTACCGTCAGCAATTCTACGAGCCGTTTGTCAACAGCCGCGCTGTAGAACTTGCCGCCCGTCACTTCCTAGGTCGCGGTTTGAGCTCGCGGGAGGAATTTAGCAAGTATTTTGCGATCGTCAGCAAAGGCGGCCTGCCAGCCCTCGTAGACGCGATGGTTTATTCCCAGGAATATTCCGATTACTTTGGCGAAGAGACAGTGCCTTACCTGCGCGGTTTGGGCCAAGAAGCTCAGGAGTGTCGCAACTGGGGCCCGCAAATTGATTTGTTCAATTTCAGCGCTCCGTTCCGCAAGGTTCCTCAGTTCATCACCTTGTTTGCCGGCTACAACCAGCCTCTGCCAGACCAGCACGTTTACGGTGTTGGCAATGACCCCTTAGAAATTCAGTTCGGCGCGATTTTCCCGAAAGAAACTCGCAACCCCAAGAACCGTCCAGCTCCCTTCGGCAAAGACACTCGCCGTATCCTGATCCGTCAAGGTGCAGGTATTGAAAACCAATTGAGCAACCCGGAAGCCCGCGGCAAGGCTCCAGGCTCTCTCGGCCCCAAGGTCTTTAAACTAGACCAGTTACCAGGCGGCTATGTGGCTTCCAAGAAAACTGCTCGCGGTGTCTCTAGCAGCTACAGCAACAGTTCCAGTGTCAAATTTACCGAAAGTTCCACCCAAGCGGTGATTCGGGCAGCTTACCTGCAAGTGTTCGGTCGCGACGTGTTCGACGGCCAGCGCCAAAAGGTGGCGGAAATTAAGCTGGAAAACGGCGACATCACGATGCGCGAGTTTATTCGGATGTTGGCGAAGTCTGACGTGTTCCGCAATATGTACTGGAGCAAGCTCTACGTTTGTAAGGCGATCGAGTACATTCACCGCCGACTCCTGGGACGCCCTACCTACGGCCGTCAGGAAATGAACGCTTACTTTGACATTTGTGCTAAGAAAGGTTTCTACGCACTTGTCGATGGCATCATGGACAGCATGGAGTACAACGAAGCTTTCGGGGAAGATACAGTACCCTACGAGCGCTATGTGACTCCCGGCGGTTTGTCGATGCGGACGATGCGATCGGGTTCAGTCGCTGAGCAAAATGTCCAAGCTAAGACTCCTGAAACTCCTCGGTTTATCGAACTGGGTGCAGCAGGCGATCGGGGCGATATCGAGTTGCAAACTCGCCTCGCTCAAGGTGTCAGCAAGCGGCGCGAACAAACTAAGATGTTCAAGCTGACGAATACTTCGGACAAAGTAGCTTTGAAAACTTTAATTCAAGCTGCTTACCGTCAAATTTTTGAACGCGATTTAAATCCCTACGTTGTGAAGAATGAATTCACGGCGCTGGAAAGCAAACTGGGCAACAATGAAATCAATCTCAAGGAGTTCATTGAGGCTTTGGGCTGCTCGTCGCTGTACGTCAAACAGTTCTACGCACCTTATCCCAATACTAAGGTGATTGAGTTGGGAACCAAGCACTTCTTGGGCCGCGCTCCCCGCAATCAAGCGGAGATTCGTACGTACAACCAAATCTTGGCAAGCAAAGGCATTAAGGGCTTTATCAACGCGATGTTGAATAGCGTTGAATATGCCGAGGCGTTTGGCGAGGATACTGTTCCTTACCGTCGCTTCCCGACTCTGCCTGCTGCGAATTTCCCGAATACCGAAAGGCTGTACAATCAACTCACTAAGCAGAATGATGAGTTGGTGATCCCGAGCTTTGAGCCAGTAGCTGCTATTGACAGAAGCTAGATTGATTTGAGGTTTTAGATGTTAGATTACTGCTAATTTAACGTCTAAAATTAGTTGAAGGGCTGGTGTAGTTACCAGCCCTTTTTTTGTATAATTTGGAGTTTTTTTAACCGCAGAGGGCGCAGAGGGCGCAGAGTGAGGAAAGAGAGAGTTTGCTAAGAAACCTGGTTTTCAAGTTTCGTCTGTTGCCAGGGAGAGCCTCGTCACAGCCCAAAACCCCGCTTCGGTAGCAGGTGTCGGTCGCAAAATGGTAGAATCGATTAAAAATAAGTAGCTCCCAAAAAAAATATCACACAGAGAAACCGGGTTTCTTAAACAACACCTTGGTGCCTAAGTCAGAATGCTTTAAGGAAGTAGGTTGGTTTGAAGCACTCGTACACAACGCCATCAATTTGAGATTTGAGATTTGAGGTTTTTGCTCCCGTTTAAAATCTCAAATTGCCAATCTCAAATCTGTTGTTGGTTGCGCTCCACCAGAACCCAACCTCCTGTAGATATGGCGAAGGTATTATTTAAAAAACCTGGTTTCTGGATACCTAATTACTATTTGTTTTTGTTGCTTCGGTTAACCGTACTCGAATAGCCACTTTGAGCCGAGAACATTACTGCCCAATTTTCGTCTGTGATGTCAAAAAAGTCGCGCTCGCTGTACGCAGATGAATTACTTAGTGATGAGTATTAGTTGGTTCTATTGATTCCCATTACGCAAAAATTAAGTATAATTTCGGAGTGCTGGTTTAGGGACCCATCAAGATATTGAGCGTCCCAGAAAACATCAAAATAAGTTGATAATGTGTGCTGATTATTACCATAGCGAAACGAATAAGCTATTAGGGCATAATGTAGTTTTGAGCGAACAGGGTATGGAACTAAATTTACAGAAATTTTATAGCGCCTGCAATCCCAGCTACACCCTGGCAGTAGCAAATCAAGAAGACCGACAATACTATATCGATTTTTCATCAGTGCGGGGCGGCACAATCGTAGAACAATTGGAGCGCACAATCAGCCGTCTGTCCCCCGATGCACCTACCTGTCAATTATTCACCGGTCACATCGGCTCTGGTAAATCAACAGAATTGCTGCGGCTGCAAGCTCAATTGCAGCAACAAGGATTTCATGTTGTTTACTTTGAGTCGAGTAAAGACTTAGACATGGCAGATGTAGATATCACTGACATTTTGTTGAGCGTTGCTCGTCAGGTGAGCGAAAGCATTGAGAAAATGAAAATCAAGCTGCAACCGACGGGTTTTAAAGCTTTGCTCAAAGGGGTTGCTGATGTTTTTCAAACTCAAATAGACTTGAGCGCTGAAGCTAATGTTCCGGGTTTTGGGGAAATAAATGCCAGCACGGAGGGAGAGTTTTCTCTGGCGCTGGGAATTGGCAAAATTACTGCTAAGGCGAAAGATGCTCCGAATCTGCGATCGGAGTTGAGGCAATATTTGGAGCCGCGAACTAATGTAATTTTAGATGCACTGAATAAGGAGTTGCTGGAGCCGGCTAATCAAGAACTCAAACGGCAAGGGAAACAAGGACTTGTGGTAATTATCGACAATCTCGATCGCATACACCTGTGCGCGAAACCGACGGGGCGGCTGCAGCCGGAATACCTGTTTGTCGATCGCGGCGAACAGTTGGCAAGACTAAATTGCCACGTCGTGTATACAATTCCTTTGGTGCTGATTTTCTCTAACGATTTGGGCCAGTTGACCAATCGATTTGGGGTAGATCCGAAGGTTTTGCCGATGGTGCCGGTGCAGTTGAGTGACGGTTCAGAGTGCTCTGAGGGTGTGGAATTGCTGCGACAGATGGTTCTGGCGCGGGCTTTTCCGACGGTGCACCCTTGGCAGCGCAATGCTTTGGTTGGCAAAGTTTTCGACTCTGCGGAAACTCTCGATCGCCTGTGTCGAGTCAGCGGTGGTCATGTCCGCAATTTGCTGCAACTACTGTATGGCTGTCTGCAGAAACAAGACCCTCCTCTGTCGCGGGAAACTTTGGAAAATGTGATCGTCCAGCGCCGCCACCAGCTTACTTTGGCGATCGAACCTGATGAGTGGCAATTGCTGCGCCAAGTATCCGCTACCAAAACTGTGAGTGGAGAAACTAAATACCAAATCTTGCTGCGTAGTCTCTGGGTGTTTGAATACCGTTACGGCGAGGATTACTGGTTTGATGTCAATCCGATTTTGGCTGACGCCAAAGAGTTTCGGGAAACAGTTGACAGTTGACAGTTGACAGTTAACAGTTGACGGTTTACTGTCACTCGGCGAGGAAAATCGGTTTTGAACCAACGAACTTCACTCCTAGCCGACTAAAGAATAAGGGAACAACTGTAGCAGGATCGGGTATGAAAACTAACAAAACTCAACAGTCAACAGTTAACAGTCAACAGTCAACAGTCAATTAACAAAAATGATTAAAGGCACTACTAAACTGTTGGGAGTAATTGGTCATCCCGTCGAACATTCTCTGTCGCCGGCGATGCACAATGCTGCTATTTCCCACTTGGGAGTCGATTTTGTTTACTTGCCGTTTCCGGTAAAACCAGGGAATTTAAAAGCTGCTCTTGCAGGATTTGTGGCGATCGGCGTTCGGGGATTTAGCATCACGATTCCGCACAAACAAGCAATCTTACCGCTGTTGTCGGAAGTTTCCCCGATCGCCCGATCGGTCGGCGCAGTCAATACCGTATACCTGACTGACAAAGGTTGGTGCGGCACAAATACTGACGTTGAAGGCTTTCTCGCGCCGCTGCACACTCCCCCAACCCCCCCTTACCAAGGGGGGGCTAAAGACTCAATTTCTCCGTTAGAAAGCGGCAATACGGCTGTTGAATCCTGTCCCCCCCCTTACCAAGGGGGGGCTAGGGGGGGTTCCGATTGGAGTCAGAAAGTAGCGGTAATTTTGGGGAATGGCGGGGCGGCGAGGGCTGTTGTGGCTGGATGCGCTCAATTGGGATGTGCAGAGATTCATGTTGTCGGCCGCAGCGAACAAAATTTAGCGGAATTTCAGCAGAGTTGGGTCAATTCTCCGATGCCCGTGCAGAATTTGCAGGTTCATACTTGGGAGAATTTGTCAATGTTAATCTCGCAGGCAGATTTGCTGGTGAACACGACGCCTGTGGGGATGTATCCGCAGGGGGAAAAGTCGCCGGTTGGGGAGGGTGCGCTCGATCGAATTTCAGCAGGGGCGATCGTCTATGATTTAATTTACACCCCTAATCCTACGCAGTTTCTCAAAGATGCACAGCTTCGGGGAGCGCGAGCTATTGACGGACTCGAAATGCTAGTTCAACAAGGAGCAGCCGCCTTAAAAATTTGGCTGGATAAAGAATCCGTCCCAGTCGATGTGATGCGCCAAGCCTTGCGACAGCATTTAGGTTTAGACTAATGCCATTTCTTAAAAAACTAGCTGTAGTTTTCCGAATTCCTATAAGTAGAAATTTGAGGCTGAATTCGCGCTAAGCTGAGAATTAAAATATACTTGCCCCGCAATTTATGAAATTTCGAGCTATCAGCCTTTTTTTTGCTACTTGCCTAATCGGAATTTTTAGTTTGGTATTCACTCCACCTGCTTGGGCTCTGACGCAGATTAAACTTTCCGACCTTTCTTATCGCGAATGTCCTGCCGAAATGGCAGAAGGAACAGTCACCAGTGGCAGTTCTATGGAAGCTACCTGCTTTTTGATTACTGGCCAAGCTGAAAATAGCACCGGCAAACCAGTTGTCAATGCCGATATTTTCGGCCGCATTTATGATGCCGACGACAATCCGGTGATGCAAAATCGCACTCGCTTGGGTTCTATAGAAGAAGTTCCTCCCGGAGTTAGCGATTTTCAGCTCAGAATTTCGGTTGCCGCCAATCAACGAACACCTTTGAAGCTGAAGCAATTTAAAGCTACAGGTTTTACTGGCGTGGTTCGCCGCTAACAAAACTCTTTGAAATTTTAGATTGCTGTTGAGAAACCGCGATGCAATTTGAGATTTTAGATTGCTGATTTGAGATTGTTTAGTGGCTGGCAATTTCTCATTTCTAATGTACGATGAACTCCCCAGCTTTTCAACCAGGGAGTTCATCTAAAAATGTCAAATCTAAAATTTAGTTGCAGGCAGCTAGGTCTGCCAAACAATTTACGCTCGATGCTTAAAAACTTAAGCTTTTCAAACTACAAGGATGTTTGCAAGCTAGTCAAAAGACCGATCAAGAATTCCGAGCCGAACTGAAGTACAAAAAAAGCAATCAGTGGCGAAAAGTCAATCCCTCCCAAGGGGGGGATAATTGATCGGAATAGATTCAGGTAAGGATCTGTTAACTGACTCAAAATCGAAAACGGGGGGTCGTACCAATTGATATTGGGGAACCAGCTTAACAGCACCCGAAAAATCATCAGGACTAGATAGATTTGCAGAAATGTCGCTAGCGTGGTTGCCAAAAGGCCTATTGAAGAACTCATAAATTTTGCTTGTAGTTTGAGTAAAGTTTACAGACACTTTAACTGTGAGTTTAGCATAGCTGGGGGAGTGAGAGGAGCGAGAGGGGCGAGAGGGGGAGCATCAGGCTTTTTTCGGGCGGGCAGGATAGGATGCCCACCCCACAATAAAATTCACTCTTTGTGGAACAGGCACAAAAGCGAGTTCTTGAGAATGGCGCAAGATGTTAGTAGCCCCCATTAAGCTGCCAGACTAATCTAAAATTTTAAATAGATTCAGGAGTCTGGGGCGATCGATCCCTCGCTGCCCGGCGCCGGCGCGTTGCCGTTTACGTCGCCGAGTTGCAGCCGTACGTCATCTATTGCCTGATTGAGCTGGGCAATTTTATCTTCTAAACTCAGCCTTGCTACTTCCATCCCTTCGGCTTCGAGTTGGCTGGCTTTCCTCTGACGGATTTTTCTGGTTTTTGCGTCTGAAGGTTCACTCAGCAAAGCTTCAGCAGCGCGCCGCGACAGCACCGCACCCAAAACTGCACCCACCAAGCCGCCAAGGGCAGCTCCGGCAATAAATCCCCCTGTAAAACCCTCTCGATTACTCATAGCTCAACTCAACTGCGCGATATTTCCTTAATTTGTTTATTTTGACACTCTCCCGGTGAGAAACCGGGAGATTGTTAGTTGTCAGGTATCGTTGCACAATTTGAGGAGGATGCTTGTGGGGTGTCCCGGCTGCTGTGAAAATACACGCCTTCGGGTTCATGGACCCATCCCACAAAACAATCCAAATCATCCCGCAATTATGCAACACCGTCAGGTAAGGCGAGAATTCCGACTTCAGAGTTAAAGCGGATCATTTCCAAAGACCGATCGCCATAAAGATCTTCAATGTGTTCTAAGCAGCACTCGATCGCGAAATCGTTTAATTGGGCCGGCTCAACACCGTACATTTCCTCAAACACCTCTGAGTCTACCCGACAAAAGCGCGGTCGATCGGCGTAAATTCCGCATTCTCTGGTCGCTTTGTCAAAATTGATACACCAACCGTCATCTCCGACTAAGCTCAAGTAGAGCGATAATTCGTCTTCAGATAAATACTCGTCTAAGTCTGGGCGCTCTGTTGGGTCGAGGTAACAACAAGCACCGCACTGCTTTACGCAACGCCAAGTAGCCATAGTTTGATTTTAGATTTTTGATTTTAGATTTTTGATTTTAGATTCGGAGCATTATGTGGAAAATGCCAAACTTTAGGAGACAGGATTTCTTCAAGTATATCAATTGCCCGCGCCGGAGGCGGATCTCCTGCAAGGGCGTTCGATTTTAGATTTGAGGTTTTAGATTCCGCTCACTTTCGGGGAAGGGGCATCAAGTCCCTGGTTTGCTGTGACTGAGAGGTCGATCGTAGTTTACATTTTGTTGAATTTTGTAAAGTTCCTTAAAAAATATGGTCGATCGCCCGGTAAAATCAGAAGCGGATTTTCTAATGCAACAATCTAGACTTAATCACTACAGTCAGGAGGACAAATGGACTTTATAACCGATCTTTTCAGTGGTCTGGGTGGTGTAGACTACCAACTCATTGTTCAGGTAGCTTTACTCGCAGCCGTCGTGCTTTCTGGCCCGATCGTGATTTTTCTCTTGGCAGCTAAAGGCGGCGACCTGTAATTATAGCACGCTCCGGGGCGATCTAGAGTTGGGAGTTTTGAGTTGTAAATTATTCAAAATTCACAACGCTCGATCGCCAATTTTCCCTGCTGCGCCAGTTGTCCGATTAAATACCGAGGGCGTGTTTAGCAGTTTGAATCAAATTCTCAAAAAAAGGTAGAGAGACATCCACTTCTCTAGCATCTTTGCGCGAGGTGCCTAACAAACCGATATTTTGTCCGGGTGCAACAGCCAAAACTTGTCCTTGAGAGTTGCGAATTCTCAATTCCTCGATCGAGCCTGCAGGAGACAGACTGCAAGAATAAGTGCGATCGCAATAATCAAACTCAACTTTTCCGAACCTCGGTGGCCTGGAAGTAGCAGCATTTGCCGGTAGCCGAACGCCCAACAATTCTAACTCAACCGATGTCTTGCCATTAAAACTATTTTCTCGCAATCGGTAAGCAATATCAACCCGCCGAGGCAAAGGAAAATATTCGCCCCAACGCCAAGCAATCGCCTTCACACTAGCCGATACATTTCCCTCTTGAGTTGCAGTTAGTTTAACGTGACCTCCTTTACCAACAATTTTCTGTTCAGTTATGCAAACATTAGGTGTCCAAAATACAGGAGCCTTATTTTCAATCCCGCAAGGTTCCAGAGCATCAATTTGTCGGTAAAGCTCAAGATTAATCTCACCCAAATCCGCTCGCACGTCAACTGAAACCAGGGGCTTTAGGTGTTCCGGTTGCAAACATTGATTGGCAAAAATTGACAGTTGATTGCGGAATTGTTCTAGGTTCTGGGCCGGCATAGAAAAACCGCCAGCCGCTTTGTGTCCGCCAAATTTAGTTAATAAATCGGCGCAAAAATTCAGCCCGTCAAATACATTAAACTCAGGAATTCCCCTCGCCGAACCCCTGATAATTTTATGGGCAACCTCCCCTACAGCCTCATCCTCAAAAGTACCAATAAACACAGGTACGCCGTAGCGTTCCACCAACCGAGAAGCTACAATCCCGATCACCCCGTGGTGCCAATCCGGTTGCACGATAACTAAAACTCGTTCTTGCTGTAAGTCAATCGCCCTTTCCTCGCACCAAGCAATTGCTTCCTGCTCAATTTCCTGGCACAACTCCTGCCTGCGCTGATTAATTTGTTCGCACTGCATTGCGTTTTTAAGAGCCAATTCGCGATCGTCCGCGGTCAGCAACTCTATCACAATTTGAGGGTCAGCCAGCCGCCCCACAGCGTTAATCCGGGGCCCAAGCCTAAAACCAATATCTTCAGGCTTTAACGTATTGCTAGCTTGGCTTTTTGAATTCAGAAGAGGTAAACTTTCCGCACTTCCCGGCTGCACTCCCGCCACCTGAATCAAAGCCTGAATACCCGCCAATTGCGAGTGAGGCAACAGCCGCAAACCCCGTTTCACCCACCGCCGATTAACTCCTGTCAAAGGTGCTAAATCCGCAATAGTTCCTAAAGTAAATAACTCCAGCAGCGGATTCACCAAACCGCCAACTTTCTGCATATCAATCGCCAAAGTAATAGCCAAAACATAAGCAACGCCTACACCAGCCAAACCGCGATATGGTGAAGATTCCGTGATTAATTTCGGGTTGAGAATAGCATCTGCCGGCGGCAGTTTTGGCGGCAAATCGTGATGGTCTGTAATAATAACTTTGACACCGAGTTCTCGCGCTCTAGCAACGGGGCCGTAGGCTGCAATTCCGTTGTCAACCGTGAGAATGAGAGCGACACCTTCCGAGTGAAATTCTTCTACAATGCGATCGTTAATCCCATAACCTTCTCGCATCCGGCTGGGAATAGCATAATCGACATTCGCGCCCAGAGTCCTGAGAGATCGCAGCAACAAAGCCGTGCTCGTCATCCCGTCAGCATCGTAGTCGCCGCAAATCGCAATTTTTTGCCCTCCCGAAATCGCCTCCCGCAACAGTTTTACACTCGCAGCCAAATCGGGAAACTCATCGGTTGGCGCCGGCAAAACCAGAGATTCCGGTTCGATAAACCCTTGCACTTCTTTAACAGAATCTATGCCCCGGTTAATCAGCACCTGTGCCAGCAAGGGCGACAAACCGATTTCGTCGGCAAACTTTTCGGCTTGCTGTGCTTGAGGCGAATAAATTTGCCACCGTTGGTTTGGCAATCGGTGAAAATGCGGGGGCACAGATGTCGGTAGCTTTTGCACGGAAGCTGAGGTCTAAAGATACATAATTAATCTTACCGAATTAAGTGCATCAGTCAATCAATTTTAGATTTTAGATTTTAGATTTTAGATTGATCATAAAGATGAGTTTTTGGGTAAAATCCGAATGTTGTTTGTAGGAAAGCTTTTTTGGGAAGCTCTCACCGCACCCAAATACTGATACCACCGCCCGATAGGAGTCGTGGAGAACCCAAAATTTTCGACCAAAGTTCCAACCCCCACTTTGCATCTGTGGAGTCAATCAAAAATCGAAAATGGACTTTGGGCGCAGAGGGCGAATTTAATTTTATGAGGAGACTTGCATGAGTGTCGATCGACCGCCTTGGTTTAAAATTGCATTACAGGTTCGGGGGTCTGTCATTCCCTCAATTTTGCCCCGCGTTTTGCTGTGCGGAGGATTTGGGGTGTTTATTTCCTTCCTGCACTTTTTCAACTTGCCCGTAGCCTTGCCGATTTTGTCTAGCATTGTACCGAGTATTGTCCTCGGTTTACTGTTAGTCTTTCGGACAAATACAGCCTACGAACGATTTTGGGAAGGTAGAAAAATGTGGGGTACTTTAGTCAACAACGTCCGCAATTTGGCGCGCCAAATATGGGTAGCAATTGAGGAAAAAGACCCGCCGGATATCGCATTCAAAAAGTCAGCCCTGCGCCTGTTACCTGCCTTTGCAGTGGCGATGAAACTGCACTTGCGGCAAGAATCTGTAAATCCCGAATTGGAGCCGTTAATGTCCCCAGCACAGTACCAAAAGCTCAAGTCGATGAACAATCCGCCCCTAGAAATTGCTTTTTGGATTGAGGATTACTTGCACGAGCAGTATGAGGCCAATTGCGTTGATGTCTATCAGTTAACTGGTATGAAGGAGTTGATCAACTCTATGATAGATGTATTAGGCGGCTGCGAGCGAATTTTGAAGACGCCTATCCCTTTGGCTTACGCGATTCACCTGAAACAACTATTGTTGCTTTACTGTTTGGCACTGCCCTTTCAAATGGTAAACGATGTGAGTTGGGGAACCGGCCCTGTTGTGGCTTTAATTAGTTTTACTTTGTTCGGGATTGAAGAAATCGGCATTGAAATAGAAAATCCCTTTGGACACGATGCCAATGATTTGCCTTTGGACAATATTTGTGCTGCCATGCAGCGCAATATCGACGATTTAATTTCTTTATCTCCTAGCGTTCACGAACACGTGAAAGATAAGTAGAGTAATTCAATTTTAGATTTTAGATTTTAGAGTGGTACATAAAATCTAAAATCTAAAAGCTTCGGATTAATTTTTTTTAACAATAAACCGCATTAACCCAGCCAATACTAACAATACAGGAGTTAGCCAATCTCCCCACCGCACGTACAAAGTCCGAGTTTGCCGCCGATAAATAGTAGCATCTCGGACTTCATAGGTATTAATTCTCGACTTCCAAACCGTCTCGCCGCGAGGATTTACAAAAGCAGAGTAACCCGTATTAGTGGCGATGGCTGCCCATCTATCTGTCTCTATTGCCCGCATCACATCTAAAGCGTGATGTTGAGCCAACATCGGTGGTTTGTAATGGGCATTATTGGAAGCTGTGATCATAAATTCGCCTCCCTTCGCCGCTTGATAGCGGAAATTTTCAGCAAAGGCTGAATCGTAACAAATTCCGACAATGGCGCGGCCAAACGGCGTATCAAATAATTGTTTAGAGTTGCCTGGTACTAAATGAGCATCTAAGGGAGAAAGCCGATTAATAATCCCGCCTAAGATTTCGTAAAAAGGGATATATTCGCCTAAAGGTACGAGCTTTAGTTTATCGTAGCGGCCGACAATTTCTCCAGTGCGATCGATCGCCAATAAGCTGTTAGTGATACTATTATCTTGCTGTCCGAATCCTCCTACCCAAGACACCACACCGCGTTCGAGAATAGCTTGATAAAAAGAAAGAGTAGAACGCTGATACTCGTTTGTCCAGATAAAAGGCAAAGCTGTCTCTGGAATTAACACAGCATCGACTTTTCTGTCTGCTAACTCTTTGTATCCACTGGTGTAACCTTCCAAAGCGCGCCGCCAGCCCCCTGAATCAAACTTAATCTCGTTAGGAATATTTCCTTGAATAATGCCAATCTTTAAAGCGGTTGCAGCTTCTTGATTCAAAGGACGGTTGTATAAACTCCACCCTGTAATATGCAAAACTATACACAAACTAGCAGGCAAAATATAAGCAATCCAATTCTTCCTTTTTCCTTCTTCCTTCTTCCTTCTTCCTTCAAGAAAAGCTTCGGCGATTAAGCCATTTACTGCTACAATAGCGGCTGTTACTGCGCTGGGTCCGGAGAGTTGACCGAGGTGCAATATTGCTAAATTGTGCGGGCTTTGCGTATATGATAGGGATGTCCACCACAGGGAACCTGTACTCCAAATACTTTCTAAGGCACACCACAAAGCTGTGCCAATTAAAACGCGAGTTAATGCTGAAAATTGAGCATTACTCCCGCCAGCTACCCCTTGTAAAGGGGGGGAGTTAAGAAGAATAAGATCGGAGCTACCCGCGCCAGCCACCCGTTGTAAAGGGGGGGAGTTAAGAATAACAATAAGATTTTTGCCGGGTAAAGTGAGGGAGTTGAGAATTACAAATAGCCACGCCCAAACGGTGACTAAGGCGGCTCCCCACAGCGTGATGAATGCCCAGCAAAAAAGTGCGATCGCCAAACTCGGCCACCAAGGAACTCCCAACCAAGTCATCGGGTGAATTCCCATAATCCAAGATAAAGCTAATCCGTGATAGCCAATTCCCCAGAGTGAAGGAAGAAGGAAGTTCGGTAACGGATGTAACAGATGGATGTTGAGGAAAGAAGGAAGAAAGAGAAATTTTTGTTTTTGTTCTTCTATTTTTGGCTTTTGATAACTAACAACCAAAATCCACAGGGGAGCTAATGCTACCCAAGCCAATAGCCAGGCATTTACTGGTGCGGTTGTTAATGCCATCAAAATGCCGCTAAAAAATGCGATCGCCCAGGCTAATGTTTTGGATTTATGAACCACGAGTTTTTCAAATTTGTGCCTGTTAAATATCGCCACTTTGATGATTGCCAAAAATAATAATTCCTAATTAATATATCAGATTAATCCGGAAGAAGGAAGCTCGACAACGCGCAGTGTATGGGATTTAGCGGATTTAATAGAAAAAAATCTATCAAATTCTACTTGCCAAAACAAAAAGCGCCCCTATTTCTAGGAGCGCTTTTTGTTAATCAAAAGCTAAATTTAGCCGTTGATGGAAGGAGCAACCATTGCTACTGGGGTGACTTCACCGGCGGCCAAGTCGAGGGGGAAGTTGTGAGCGTTGCGCTCGTGCATTACTTCCATACCCAAGTTAGCGCGGTTGATCACATCGGCCCAAGTGTTGATGACGCGACCTTGCGAGTCGATAACCGATTGGTTGAAGTTGAAACCATTCAAGTTAAACGCCATCGTGGAAATACCCAAAGAGGTAAACCAGATACCGACAACTGGCCATGCACCTAACAAGAAGTGCAAAGAACGGCTGTTGTTAAAGCTCGCGTATTGGAAAATCAAACGACCGAAGTAGCCGTGGGCTGCAACGATGTTGTAGGTTTCTTCTTCTTGACCGAATTTGTAACCGTAGTTCAAAGATTCAGTTTCGGTTGTTTCACGAACCAAAGAAGATGTTACCAAGGAACCGTGCATTGCGGAGAACAGAGCACCGCCGAAGACACCAGCAACTCCCAACATATGGAAGGGGTGCATCAGGATGTTGTGCTCGGCTTGGAACACGATCATGAAGTTGAATGTGCCGGAGATACCCAAGGGCATACCGTCAGAAAAGCTGCCTTGTCCGATCGGGTAAATCAAGAATACTGCGGTGGCTGCTGCAACTGGTGCAGAGTAAGCGACGCAGATCCAAGGACGCATACCTAAACGGTAGGATAATTCCCATTCACGACCCATGTAGCAGAAAATGCCAATCAGGAAGTGAAAAACTACCAATTGGTAGGGGCCGCCGTTGTACAACCACTCATCGAGGGAAGCTGCTTCCCAGATTGGGTAGAAGTGAAGACCGATCGCATTCGATGAAGGAACAACAGCACCAGTAATGATGTTGTTGCCGTACATTAAGGAACCAGCAACTGGTTCGCGGATGCCGTCGATGTCCACAGGAGGAGCAGCGATGAAGGCGATGATGTAGCAGATGGTGGCGCTGAGCAAGGTGGGAATCATCAAGACGCCGAACCAACCCACATAAATGCGGTTTTCGGTGCTAGTTACCCACTCGCAGAACCGTTCCCAAACGTTGCCGCTTTCGCGACGCTGTACGGTTGTTGTCATTTGGTTTATGATTGCTTAATTGAATTTTCAAGGTTCGTTGTGGGGATGCCCCACGCTTATATTAGTAACACCATTCACTCTAGTTTGCCAAGGGATTACTGCTGACAATTTAAACATTTTACAAACTTTTACAATAACTTGATATTTCGTAAATATTTGTAGTTTTTTACAAAGTAAAATTACACATTCAACGGGTTACATACAGCGACCACAAGAATAGAATCTATTGCCTGTAGCTTGGTTCAGCAGTTCAAACACATTATTTTTGTTCAGGTCGATTCTCTTTCTACTTAAATATTTCTTAATTAGGTCGTGAAGAGATGATTTTTAATATTTATTCACATATAACAGGTGGATTCTGCGAGGGTAAATTTGTATCGGGAGAATACTGAAAACCAGGTTTATCGTGCGATCGGGCTGCATTCTCAATAATCTCCAATCAACCGGGTTTATTGACGAAAAAAGAAACCCGGTTTCTGAAGCGCTGGGCAATAGAAATAAACAGGGTTTCTGAGGATGAGTCCGCAAGTTCTGCGTAAAACTTAGCCTTTAGCCTGGGGGCCAGTTCATCTGCCGTCCGCCGAGAATGTGAAGGTGCAGGTGGTCTACAGTTTGGCCGCCGTCGCTGCCGCTATTAATGACGACGCGATAGCCGTTGCTAAGTCCGAGTTGTTCTGCTACCCGCTTGACAGTCAGCAGCAGGTGTCCCATGAGAGCATGATCTTCCGACTCGGCATCGGCTAATTTGGCAATAGGCTGTTTGGGAATGACGAGGATGTGGACGGGCGCTTGCGGATGGATATCTCTGAACGCTAGGGCCAAGTCGTCCTCATAAACGATGTCTGCGGGAATTTCTTTGCGGATGATTTTGCTGAAAAGCGTTTCTTGAGTTGTCATGAGTGTTAACGAAGGAAGAAGGAAGAAGGAAGAGGGAAGAAGGAAGAAGGAAGAAGGAAGAGGGCGGAAGTGGGAAGTGGGAAGGGGAAGAGGTTCGAGGGAAGACCCAGCAGGAGAGAAGGAAGAGGAGAAAAAGAAGAGGCAAGGAAAAGTTTTTCTTGCCTCTTCCGATATTCATTAGTCATTGTTAATCATAATAGATGATGAATCAAGGACAGGCAAATTAAGGATCAAGAAAAATGCTTGCTAGGGTTTGGAGTGCATCGATCGTTGGAATTGACGCGGTAAAGGTTGGTGTTGAGGCTGATGTGTCAGGGGGGCTACCGAAAATTGTGGTTGTGGGATTGCCCGATTCTGCAGTGCAAGAAGCTAAAGAAAGGGTTAAGGCCACGCTAAAAAATTCGGGATATGCTTTTCCGATGCGGAGTATTGTGATTAACTTGACTCCGGCGGATTTGCGGAAGGAAGGGCCGAGTTTTGATTTGCCGATCGCCATTGGCATTTTAGCAGCATCGGAACAAGTCAGCGGTCAACTTTTGGGAGATTATTTGTTTTTAGGGGAACTTTCTTTAGATGGCAGTTTGCGGGCTGTGGCTGGGGTTTTGCCGATCGCCGCTGCTGCTCAAAAAATGGGTATTTCAGGGTTGGTTGTACCGGCTGGTAACGCGCAGGAAGCGGCTTTAGTGCACGGAATATCTGTTTATGGTTTTGAGAATATTTTTGCTGTTACTGATTTTTTGAACAATCCTGAAGCTTATTCGCCTGTAGAAATAAACGGTAGAGAAGAGTTAGCAAAAACGCGGTTTTCTGGTCTAGATTTAAAGGATGTAAAGGGGCAAATTCACGCGCGGCGGGCTTTGGAAATTGCCGCGGCGGGGGGACACAATTTAATTTTTGTGGGGCCGCCAGGGAGTGGTAAGACGATGTTAGCGAGGCGTTTGCCGGGTATTCTGCCGCCGCTGACTTTTGATGAAGCTTTGGATGTAACTCAGATTCATTCGGTGGCGGGGTTGTTGAAGGATAAGGGAAGCTTGGTGGGCGATCGACCTTTTCGCAGTCCTCACCATTCGGCATCGGGGCCTTCTTTGGTAGGTGGCGGCAGTTTTCCGCGTCCGGGTGAAATTTCTTTAGCACATCGCGGCATCCTTTTTCTCGATGAATTAACTGAGTTTAAAAGAGATGTTTTGGAGTTTTTGCGGCAACCGCTGGAAGATGGTTATGTGACGATTTCTCGGACTAGACAATCGGTGATGTTTCCGGCTCAATTTACATTAGTTGCGAGTACGAATCCTTGCGCTTGTGGTTATTACGGTGATTCGATCCAACAGTGTACTTGTTCGCCGCAAAAGAGGGAGCAATATTGGGCAAAACTTTCGGGGCCTTTGATGGATCGGATTGATTTACAAGTGGCGGTTAATCGTTTGAAACCCGAGGAAATTACTCGACAGCCGACGGGGGAGGAGTCGGAACCGGTGCGGGTGAGGGTGCAGCGGGCGCGAGAGCTCGCAACTCGCCGTTTCCAGTCGGAATCTAGTTTGCGCTGTAATGCCCAGATGCAAAGCAGCCACATTAACAAATGGTGTCAGTTGGATGATGCTTCTCGGAATTTATTGGAGATGGCGATTCGGAAATTGGGGCTTTCTGCGAGGGGGAGCGATCGAATTTTGAAGGTTGCTAGAACTATTGCTGATTTGTCGGGCGATGAAAGCTTGAAAACTCATCATGTGGGGGAGGCGGTGCAGTATCGGACGATCGATCGGATGCAGTAAACAGCGGCTCAAAAGACACAATCCCCCGATCCCCGACTTTTTAAAGGAGTTGGGGATCTAACAGTTGATTCGGCGATTTACATCGCTTCTAAACATACGAAGTCCCAGCAGAGGGGGACTAAGAGATTAAGGGGGTATTTAAGCTCGGTTAATGGTGTCCAATTATTTAATTGAGCCACTGAAACGCCCCGATGTTCCCATGTTTGTTGTCTGATTTTGTGCTGCATGGTGCCAGGATCACTGGTGAGAGTTGCGTAAGTTCTGTTAGTGTTACAGCGGATTCCAGGTTTATGAAGTACAGTAACAGCAGCTTGTAAACCAGTTTTTAAAGTGCTTAGGATTGACCA
>NZ_JAUBQN010000055.1:0-31741 GCF_036701295.1 Microcoleus harperi Pol14_C6
CCTCCCCCTCTCCCCCAGTCCCCAACCCGCAAAGGCCGACAATCCGCGTAGACTTAGAACGCTTAAATGAATTGGTGAATCTAGTCGGAGAATTAGTCATCAACCGTACAAATTTAGAACTTCAAGAATCCGAACTGCGCAGCGAAGTCAAGCGCATCCGCCGCAGCATCCTAGATTTGAACCAATTCGGCGGTCAGTTGCGAGAAGAATACGACAGACTGACTTTTGCAGACTGGAAAGGGGGAAACGGTTCGTCTGGATTGGGAAAACTTGCAGCAGCAGAAACCGAATTCCCAATGATTGCTAACGGCAAATCCTCTGTGATCCATGCTCACTTCGATATCTTAGAGATGGATCGTTATACAGAGTTCCACTCGACAGCAGCAGAAGTCATCGAAACTGCCCAAGCAATTTCTCAATCCGCCACCAAATTAGACACCTTAGCCATGAAATTCGAGCGCAGTACCGACCAACTGCGCCGCATTACCGACCAACTGCGCAGCCGCGTCATGCAGTTGCGAGTCGTGAGTTTCAGCCGCGCCGTCGATCACTTGCCCAGAGCCCTCCGGGATATGTGCCTCACATACGAGAAAGATGTCAACCTGCTGCTACTGGGAAGAGATACCAAAATTGACGAAAGTTTGCTCGACGCTTTGCGCGACCCCTTAATACACTTAGTGAGAAACGCTTTTGACCACGGCATCGAAATGCCTGAAGTTCGGCAAGCAACCGGCAAGCCCGCCAGCGGTCAAATTGAAATAGAAGCCCGCCACCAAGGCGGGCAGACTATTATTACTGTCACCGATGACGGCAAAGGCATTGACCCGGAAATCATTCGCCGTAAAATTGTCACAAAGGGTTTGGCGACGGAGGAACAAGCTCAAGAATTTTCAATTGCCGAACTCTACGATTTTCTGTTTTGGCCGGGTTTCAGCACTGCAGAAGGGGTCAGCGACCTTTCGGGGCGGGGAGTCGGACTCGACGTTGTGCGAACAAATTTGCGGACTGTGCGGGGGACTGTGAAGGTTGACTCTCGCCTGGGAAAAGGTACGAGTTTTATCATCAAACTGCCGCTGCTGCTGTCGATTACTGATGCATTGATGGTGAAGACCGATCACAATAAAATAGCAGTGCCGCTGGATGCAGTAGAGGAAATTGTGCACATTAAAGCCTCGGAAGTTCACATCGCCGGCAATCAGCCGATGCTGTGGTGGCGGGAGGAATTTATTCGTTTGGTGAGGATGCAAGATTTGCTCGAATACAGCGTCGTCGCGCCGGATGCCCCCTCTCCTGACCCTTTGACCCAAGACGAAATTCCCGTCCTGGTTTTGGCTTCTACCGAAGGAATGCTGGCGGTGGCCGTAGAACGGCTGATCGGTCAGCAGGAAATAGTGGTTAAACCTTTGCCGCCGCCTCTATCCAAGCCTCGCGGCGTTTTGGGGACTACGATTTTGGGGGACGGGCGAGTGGTGAATATTCTGGATGTGGACGATTTGGTGGGCCAACCTGGGGTAAATAGTTCGATCGCCGCTGTCTCCGGTAAAGTGCAGGAGATAACGCCGAGTTCGAGTCAGTCACCGCAGATTTTGGTAGTGGATGATTCCTATACAATTCGGCAGTTGCTGTCTATGACGCTGACTCGTGCTCGCTACCGGGTGGTACAGGCTAAAGACGGTGTGGATGCCCTGGAAAAGTTGCAAAATGGTCTTGATTGCAGTTTGGCGATCGTCGATATTGAAATGCCTCGGATGGATGGATTTGAATTGTTGCGATCGATCAGATTGACCGAGCGCTTTGCTAAGATTCCCGTAGCCATGCTGACATCCCGTAGCGGGGAAAAACATCGGCAAATGGCAATGGAATTAGGCGCAAATCAATACTTCACCAAACCTTACAGCGAAGCCCAACTTTTACAAGCTATTCCCAAATTAATCCACCAATCAATAATTTAATTCACCATCTTAAATTTCCAATCAAATAATCCCTAATCTCAAACAGAACGGCAAAAAGTAATCGAACACGCGAATTATAGAGGAAAGATACGCAGCCGACTGACCTACTAAAATCTAATAATTTTAAATTATAAATCAAATAATCTTCAATTTTCAATCAAATAATTCTTCAATCTAAAATCTAAAATCTAAAATCCCATGACTCACGCCAATTACAATCGCCGATTTCGGAGCAAGAAAACAGCCAGTGTTAGAATTGCCCCGAAAAAATTTGTTTCCTTTGAACTAGGAAATATTTACTATGCTGTTCCTATTGAACGAGTGGAGCGCATTGTTAAAAACTTTAATGCCTACGGCACTTTACCTAGCGGGAATAGTTTATTGCGACATCAAGAAGAACTGATTACCATAATTAATTTATCCACCATATTTTCCAGCAGCCCGAGCCTTGCTGAGTGCAAATACCTGATTATTTGTACCTTAAATAAAAGCGATCGGTTAGGGATTCCCCTTCCTGATATGCCAAAAATTTTGGAAATTACCGAAGAAAGCTTCTGCGAGATTCCCGAATTGTACCGTCAACAGCAACTGCCTTCGGTAATAGAAAAGTTAATTCGCGCACCTGATGGTTCCGAAGTTTTTTATCTGAATTTTGATTTATTTAGCGAAATGTAGGGTGTTCACTTTTCGAGGTATTATACCATATAAATGGTATTTATGCAAACAAAAACTTATTGATTTATGAAAAAACTCACAATCATGTCGATCGCCCTACTAATTGTTGCAGCAAATCTCGAACTGCCGAAGGTGGGGCTGCAACTAAGTGCGATCGGGCAAATAGAAACACCCCAACCCATCCAAACACCCCAACCCATCCCAACACCCCAACCCCTCCAAACACCTCAACCCATCCCAACCCCCCAACCCATCCCAACACCCCAACCACAAACGCCCCAACCACAAACACCCCAACCAATCCAAACACCCCAACAAATCCAAACACCCCCAATACAAGCACCCCAACCAAAAGCAAACGACCCCAAAAAGCTTGGCTACGTCTCCCCAGAATTTGCCGAAAATTTCTCCCAGCAACAAATCGACGAAATCAACGCCAACGTCGAAACGCTGCTGCTAACTCAAAGCTGCTCCCGCTGCGACCTCCGAGCCGTAAAATTAGTTAACATTAACTTAAAAAATCCCATCCTTACAGGAGCAGATTTATCAGATGCCAACCTCAGCGGTAGTCGCTTCGAGATCTCAGATTTTGTCAACACCAATCTAGCTCGCACAAACTTAAGCGGAGCCGAATTAGTAGGAGCGAGAATCAGCAACGCTAACCTCAGAAAAGCTAACTTGACAAAGACAAATCTAGACGGTGCAGACCTGCGATTTTCCGACTTGAGAGATGCCAATCTTTCCGATGCCAACCTCCGCAATGCTAATATAGATGGCGCTAGTATCGATCGAGCAAGTATGGCCGGCACCACAATGCCCGACGGCCGAAAAAATCAATAATACAGCGTCGTTTCGTAGGCGATTGAAATCGCTTCTTATCAAACAAAGTCCGGATGGTGCGCGGACTGAATACAATTGAGTAAGGTGCGCAGTGCGCACCCTACTAATGACTAATGACTGCTGACTGCTGACTGTTGACTCAAACAGCCAAAAACCTCTGAATCACCTCATCACTTAACTCGCTAGTGCTTCCAGAAGCCACAATCCCGCCTTTTTGCATAGCATAATACCAGTCAGCTTGCCGCACAAAATGCAAATGTTGCTCCACCAACAAAACAGAAATTCCCCGAGTCGCAACCACACGGCGCACCGCAGCTTCAATATCTAAAATAATTGATGGTTGAATCCCCTCCGTAGGCTCATCCAAAACCAGCAACTGCGGCTCACCCATCAAAGCCCTAGCAATAGCTAACTGCTGCTGCTGTCCCCCGCTCAAATCACCTCCCAGGCGATCGAGCATAGTTTTCAAAACAGGAAATAAATCAAAAATTTCATGAGGAACTTCAGGATTTTTGATTTTGCTTGGTTTCGCTTCCAAACCTAACAATAAATTTTCTTTCACCGTCAAACGGGGAATAATTTCGCGCCCTTGAGGCACATAACCAATGCCTAATCTAGCCCGCTGGTGAGTCAACTTAGAAGCAATAGATTCTCCGCCAAAAGCAATAGTGCCGCTGCGCGGTTGCAGCAACCCCATAATCGTTTTTAGCATAGTAGTTTTGCCCACACCATTGCGGCCGATCAAGCAAACCATTTGCCCCGCCATGACGCTTAAATCGACATCGCGCAAAATGTGACTTTCGCCGTAATAAACATTCAAATTAGAAACTTGCAGCATAGTTTTAATTGGTAATTGGGCATGGAAATTGGTAGCAACTAACAAATAACTTCTTCCTTTTTTCTTCTTCCTGATATCCGTTACATCCGTTACATCTTGTACAGTGCTCGTTGCCGAACTTCCTTCTTCTTACTCTTCCGATTTTCCCAAATATACCTCAATTACCCGATCGTCATTTTGCACCTCATCCATAGTCCCCTCGCACAAAACCGCACCCTGATGCAACACCGTAACCTGCCGCGCAATTTGCCGCACAAACTCCATATCGTGCTCAATTACCAACACCGAATGACTTTCGGCCAGCGAAATTAGCAACTCTCCAGTTAACATCGTTTCCTCATCCGTCAAACCCGCCACAGGTTCATCTACCAACAACAAATCAGGAGATTGAGCCACCAACATTCCAATTTCCAACCATTGCTTTTCCCCGTGAGAAAGCAAACCAGCCGAAATATCAGCTTTAGCAACTAAACCAATTGTTTCTAACAAACCCGCAACCGTGCGTTTTTCAGCAGCCGAAGCAGGCTGGAACAAAGTCGAAAAAACATTTTTGTGGCGGCTGCAAGACAATTCCAAATTTTCGCGTGGCGTTAAATTCAAGTAAACTCGCGGCGTCTGAAACTTGCGGCCAATTCCCAAGCGCGAAATCCTATCTTCCGACAGCTTGCGTAAATTCTGTCCCTTAAATAACACGCGGCCCTCTGTCGGCTGCACCTTCCCCGTAATCGAATCTAGAAAAGTTGTTTTCCCCGCACCGTTGGGACCAATAATAACTCGCAGTTCGCCCGCATCCATGCTGAAATTTAAACCGTTAATGGCTTTAAAACCATCAAAACTAACAGTCAAGTTTTCAATTTCTAATACTTTGCCATTCATAATTAGCAATTAACTCACTAATGGATAACAACTGATACCTTTTGTAGGTGCGGAGAGAAATTTTTTCCTTACTTTGGTAGATTTTATACCCAGTAGTAGCACCATACTTTATACTTTTTTTTAGCAGTTTCTTCTCAACTAAAACTGCTAGAACTGCTTGAAAGTGGAGGTGGAGCTGCTGCTAAAATGCGTTCAGCTAACTTCGAGAGGGGCAAACTTTGCACATATACCTTACCAGGCCCAGTCATCTTTGCCAAAAATAAGCCTTCACCTCCAAACAAAGCATTTTTAAACCCGCCCACAAATTGAATGTCGTAGTCTACTGTGGAAGCAAAAGCTACTAAACAGCCGGTGTCTACTCGCAACACTTCGCCAACTCCCAAATTTTTCTCAACTATTGTTCCTCCCGCATGAACAAAAGCTAGCCCGTCACCCTGCAATTTTTGCAGAATAAAACCTTCTCCGCCAAAGAAACCGGCACCGAGTCGCTTGGTGAATGCTACCTCAATTTCAATGCCGTTGGCCGCACAGAGAAATGAGTCTTTTTGACACAAAAATTTACCGCCAAGTTGGCCTAAATCTAGGGGAATTACTTTACCCGGATAGGGGGCGGCAAAAGCGACACGGGCCTTGCGATTTCCCGCGTTGACAAAGGTGGTAATGAAAAAACCCGCTCCTGTCAGCATTCGTTTGAAACCTTGAAATAAGCCGCCGCCTGTGGATGTTTGCATTTGGATGTCGCCTTCCATGTATGTCATGGTTCCAGCTTCAGCCCTGACGCCTTCTCTAGGGTCGAGTTCAATCTCGATGAGTTGCAAATCGTCGCCGTAGATTTTGTAGTCAATAATATCTGCCATATGTTTCCCCTTAAGTTAAAAAACGAAGCTGTTTGCTAGGGATATCTAAGTACGTGGACATATATATTACGTTTCCTCAGAGAGAGATAAATGCAGCGTTTGCCAAGTCGATTGCGATTGCTTTGTTTGTCTGTTGTAGGTGACATTTATTTATGTCAGCATGGTTCTAAATTACACGATATTTTTGCACTCAATGTTCAAGTTCTTCTTTTTCGAGCTGCACTTGGGGGTCTTGTTCCAGGCTGGGGTAAGTAGATACGTACTTGGGTTTTCTGAACAGGGCGCGGGTTTGGTCGAAACTTTGATCTTGCAGCCATCCGACTATGCCGTCGGGCAGGACTGTTACTACTATTAAGAATAGCGCGCCTTGGAAAAATAGCCACACTTCGGGAAATTGTTCGCTCAAGAAACTCTTGCCAAAGTTGACTAGCAGCGCCCCTAATATTGCTCCAGATAATGTGGCGCGACCTCCCACTGCGACCCAGATTACCATTTCAATTGAAAAGGCAATATCCATTGCTTTTGGCGAAATAATTCCGGTTTGTACGGTAAATAATGCGCCTGCAATCCCGGCTAAACCGGCGGAAATTGCAAAGACTAAAACTTTATATCCTGTGGGATTGTAACCTGAGAAACGCAGGCGCACTTCGTCGTCGCGAATTGCTACTAGCAGGCGGCCGAAACGCCCGCTGGTCAGCCATCGGCAGAGGGCGTAAGTTGCTGCTAGAAATAGTATGGTAAGAATGTAGAAAATATATTGAGTATCTCGGTCATTGACTGTGGCTCCGAACAGGGTTTTAAAGTCGGTGAGTCCGTTGGTGCCGTTAATCAGTTTTTGCTGACCGTTAAAGAAGTTGAAAAATACAATGGTGGCTGCTTGGGTAAGAATTGAAAAGTAAACGCCTCGAATTCGATTGCGGAATACTAAATAACCTAAAAGTGCGCCCAAGATGGCGGGGATGAGAACTACTGCTAATGCTGAGAATGGAAATGAATAAAATGGTTGCCAAAACCAGGGGAGTTCGGTAACGCCGTAGAGGTTCATAAATTCTGGCAATTGACTGCTGGCGGTTGGGGGAATTTGCAGTTTTAGGTGCATGGCGAAAGCGTAGCCGCCGATCGCAAAAAACACCCCATGCCCTAAACTGAGCAAACCCGTGTATCCCCAAATCAAGTCTATGCCGAGGGCGGCAATTGCTAGTGCTAAAAATCGCCCTAATTGATTGAGCCGAACGTCGGGGAGTATGCCTGGGATGAGCAAGATGAATGTGAGGGCGATCGCGCTGACAATTGCCGCTTCTTTTAGCCAGGCTTTTTGATGTTTTTTCTGCATTTTTCGCTACACTCGCAGTTGTAATTTTTAATTTTCTACCGTCCGCCCTTTTTGCGGGAAAATCCCTCCCGGCTTCACTTGCAGAAAAGCCATAATTAAGGCGAATACCATTACTTTTGCCATGCTGGTTGTGGCGAAAAATGTGAAGAAGTCGGCTAAAGGCTTGACTGGAGCGAAGATTAATGCTAAGGTTCCCGAACCGATCAGGTAATTTGCAGTGCCGATCGCGATCGCAGCAACTACACTCCCCACAATCTTGCCGACACCGCCCACAACCACCACCATAAAGGTATCGACTATATAATTTTGTCCCGTATTTGACCCTACCGAACCGATCAAACTAATCGCGCACCCAGCGACACCTGCCAACCCCGAACCCAAAGCAAAAGTCAGCGCGTCTACTTGTTCGGTAGGAATTCCCAAACACGCACTCATGCTGCGATTTTGCGTCACGGATCTAATCCGCAATCCCCACACAGACTTCTGCAAAAACAGGTAAATTCCCGCCAAACAAATTCCTGTCAGGACAATAATAAAAATTCGGGCGTAGGGCAACTGAAAATTGCCCAGCGGTATGCCGCCCCGCAACCATTGCGGTGCAGTTACGTCCACATTTTGAGCGCCAAACCAGGGTTGAGTTACTGCCAGTTTGTAAGTTTGACCTAAAAAGGCGCTCACCGCCCAGGAAATACCCAAAGATAAAGGCAAAATTATGGCGATAATTTTGCTGCGAATGCGATCGAAATCCATGCGAGATTTCAGCACCCGCAAACCGCCAAAAAACAGCAAACAAAACACCGCAATCCCAATTACCAGCACCCAACTAACGCTGCGGACAAACTGCTGCAGAATTAAACTTACGCCCCAAGTTGCTAGCAAAGTTTCTAGCGGCCGCCCGTAAAGATAGCGAATCACTCCGCGTTCGAGAATTAATCCTACGAGTGCAGCTACTAAAAAAGCTAGGGGAATTGCAAATAAAATATAGGTTTCAAAAGCAAATCCTCCGATACCTTTGAAGACATTTTGCACCACGAAAGTTGTATAAGCCCCCAGCATCATCAATTCGCCATGAGCCATATTAATCACGCCCATCAGCCCGAAAATAATCGCTAGTCCCAGGGCTGCAATTAGTAAAACAGCGCCGATGCTAATGCCGTTAAATAAACCATCTAATATCGCCAATTTTGTTACTCCTGCATCAAGTCTGTTAACTTTGTTCGCGGATAATTAGGGGCGGATTTTACCACGTTGGTGTCAACTTAAGCGTCGAGTTTTTCTATAAATTATGCTTAGAGTGAGTATCTCGATACCCCTAAGTCTCCTTAATCAGGGAGAATTTGAAGGCTCCAGTTCCCCTTCATTAAGGTGGAATTTGAATACTCCCGTTCTCCTGATTAAGAAGAGTAGGGGGTGACGCAAGAACGCTTTCCCCCCCCCTTATTAAGGGTAGCTAGGGGGATCGAAGATACGGTGCCAACGTTAAAAAAATTGGTATTACCTACTTATCAAGCTTTGAACTTTCCACCTTTTGCGGGGTCTGACCAATCGCAAGCAAAGCCTTTTGTTTCCGCGACAAACTGATTCCAAGGAACCGGCTTCACTGCTTCTGGTGTAGCAAAAGCGATGTTAAACAAGCCGTCTTCTCTCACTTCGCCCAAGCGGACAAATTTAGAGATGTGGTGGTTGTTTTCCATCGTAACTTTGCCCTCCGGCGCGTCAAAGGTTTGACCCAAAGCTGCTGCCCGAACTTTTTCTAAATCGTCGGCTGTCCCTGCTTTCTCGACAGCTTGCTTCCACAGGTAAACCATGATGTAAGCTGCTTCCATCGGGTCATTTGTCACTCTATCTTTGCCGTACTTTGCCTTGAAAGCTTCCACAAATTTTGTATTGGCCGGAGAGTCTACAGTCATGAAGTAATTCCAGGCGGCATAATGACCTTTAAGATATTCTACGCCGATCGCCTTTACTTCTTCTTCTGCAATACTGACGGACATTGACGGATATTTGTCCGGGCCCAAACCTGCACCCTGCAACTGTTTAAAAAATGCTACGTTGCTGTCGCCGTTGAGGGAATTGAAAATGACGCCCCCGTCTGGCAAAGCTGCCTTAATTTTAGTAATAATTGGCGTAACTTCTGTCCCGCCCAACGGAATGTAATCTTCCCCAACTAATTCGCCACCTTTGGCTGCTAGCTGGGCTTTGATAATGGTATTTGCAGTTCGGGGGAAAACGTAGTCAGACCCGACTAAGAAGAATTTTTTGCCTTTATTTTCTAGCAGCCAATCAACTGCTGGTTCGATTTGCTGGTTTGGTGCCGCGCCGGTGTAAAAAATATTTTTGGAACACTCTTGACCCTCGTATTGTACGGGATACCAGAGCATATGATTTTTTTCTTCAAATACCGGCAGTACGGCTTTGCGGCTGGCGGATGTCCAGCAGCCGAAGACTGTGACAACTTTATCTTGGTCGATCAATTTTTTGGCTTTTTCGGCAAAAGTCGGCCAGTCTGAGTTGCCATCTTCTACTATTGTTTCGATTTGTTTTCCGAGGACGCCGCCAGCTTTATTGATTTCTTCGATCGCTAATTGTTCGGCATCGACCACGCTTTTTTCGCTGATTGACATCGTGCCGCTCAAGGAATGCAAAATTCCTACTTTAATCGTGTTTCCACCCCCGGCTGCTGGTGTAGTTCCTGTTGATGTGGGAGAAGCTGCGGGAGTGGCTGTTTGAGTTGGAGTTCTACAAGCTTTGAGAAATAAACTTGATGTTAGGGTAGCAGAACTGTATAAAATAAATTTCCGCCGATCGAATCGCTTTGTCATTTTTTCTTTTTACTCTTGAATAGATGAGTCAGATGATTGAGAATAATAACACATAGCGACTTGATATTAAGACTCGCTTCAGCACACTGTTGTATTTTTAGCTACAAAACTTATTGTTTTTGACAAATTGAATGTTTTGTGGGGATTGAGGGTAACTGCGACAGAAACCGGGCTAAAATCATGTTGGATTTGAGATTGACTGATGACATCAGGGTTGGGATCGCGGGCTTACCGGATTTTTTTGGGAAACCGGGTTTAGACACCAAAATACGTCTTTTCAGCAATTAGTGTGTAATGAGAAACCCGGTTTCTTTACAGAAATTATCTTATTGATGCTACCAGTTAGGCAGCAACTGGGTCGATCGCACAAAATAGCAACCGGGTTTCTCGCTCTCAACAGATTATTGATGCTAAAACTTAGGCAGCAATCCGGTCGAGCGCATAAAATAGGCGACTATCAAAGCAGGTGACGATCGCACTTCGCTTTGAGTACGATCGTCACCTGTAGAAATGCCCCTGATTTATGGAGAATAGCGGACTCGAACCGCTGGCCTCTGCGGTGCGATCGCAGCGCTCTACCAACTGAGCTAATTCCCCTGATTGAGTTTTAATTTAGCATTTTAGATGCCGGATTGCCGAATCTAAAAGGTTTATAGGTCTTGGTTGCTCTCACGTTCGCAGACCGTCACTTACACTAGCACGTAACTGCTCAAAACGTCAAGTGTTTTCCGCAGTCGGCTCAGTGGGAGCGATCGAGCAAAGTGCAGCCACTCTGTCCAACTCTAAATCAGCAAAATAGTCCACCGTCCAATTAGCTTGGCGCTGGATCATGTGAAACGGGTAAGTGTGAGTCACACCCGCTACCTGAATGCCCGCTTTTTTCGCTGCTTCAATCCCCGCAAAAGTATCTTCTAGCGCCAAACACTCGATCGGTTGCAGGTTAAATTCGGGATATTTCTGGTTGAGAAGTTCGACAGCCAATAGATAGCCGTCAGGTGCTGGTTTGCTCGCCGTCAAGTCGTCACCTGCGACAATTAACTCAAAGTTTGCTGCCAAACCGGCCCGATCTAACACCAATTCTATCTCCGATCGCATTGCCCCGCTAACTACGGCCATTTTCAGTCCGGCGACCCGAATTTTGTCAATAAATTCTGCCAAACCGGGATAAATCGGCAGTTTCTCCAAAGTATCTATTTGAGCTTTGTAAGCTTGGGCCTTGCGCCGCAGCAGCCGATCGAGGTATGTTTCTGTTAGATATCGTCCTCGGCGCTTGAGTAGTTCGGTAATGCAAGCGCGATCGCTTTTTCCCAAACAAACTTCTCGAAACTCCCCACGTTTGAGCTGGAGATTTTCATCGAGCATCAATTGATCGATTATTTTCTCGTGAATCGGCTCATCATTAACAATCACGCCATTAAAATCAAATAAAACTGCTTTTAGAGTCATTAGTCATGAGTCATTAGTCATTAGTTTGCTAACAGTTAACCATTAACAGGCAACAGTTAATAGATCAAGCAGGAGCTGGAATGCCTGGTAAATCGCCATCAAAATTAGGAGTTCGATCGCCCCAATTCCACCCCCTCGCCACCTTTGCCTGTTCCAAATCTTCCCCCGGCAAAGGTTTCACGCCCTGCGTCACCTGATTAGTCCACCAGTGTTCGTGAGTTTGCACCGCCGCAAATCCAGCGGCCCCCGCCCAAGCATCGAGGCTGCCAGCCGCGTAAGACTTAATATAAGGCTCCTCAAAGATATCAGTCAGCCACTGTGTCTGCCGCAAAGTTTTTTGATTTCCGTCCAAAATTGCCACTTGTCCTCCAACCTTCAGCAGTCGGAAGCTTTCTCGCAAAATTGCCCGCGATACAGCAGGCGGCGTCTCGTGAAACAGCAAGGAAGCTGCTACTAAATCGAAGCTGGCATCGGCAAAAGCAACGCTTTCGGCATTTCCGTGCAACCACTCGATATTTAAGCCGGCTTTTTGCGCTTTCATGTCGGCAACTACCAGCATATAAGGCGACAAGTCCAGCCCGACAACTTCTGCTTGGGGAAAAGCTTGCTTGAGCATGAGCGTTGTAGAACCGGTGCCGCATCCCAAATCGATGATTCGGCGCGGTTTCACCCGCACAGCGTCAATTAAGCCTTGCCTGACGACTGTTTCGTGGGGAGGCAAAACATATTGCGTGATGGGATCGTAGGAAACGGCGGCACTGGGGTTGAGGTAGCCACCTTTAATGCCGTGAAAGTTTTGGCTGCTGTAATATTCGGGGTAAACTAAGTTGGGTTGTCGGTAGCGATCGCCCGCTGTTTCCCAGTCGATACCTTCGTAGAGTCGTTTCAGTGCTTCTTCGTCGATCGCCAGTCGAATCAGGGGCGACAAAAAGCGCTCGAAAATTGTATCCTTGCCAACAGCCATAAAACACCTTTAACAAAAACTCTTATAATTTTAGCCAACGGCCGTCAGCTTAGCATGAATTCAAACCGTTGAACCCCTCGAACCTCTCCCCTCTATCAGTTACCTCGGTTACCAAATCCGTGGGCTTCCTTTCGGACTTTCTTCTTATACCAGTTTTTATAAAAAATGCAATTGTATACCAGCTTCAAAAGCTTGTTCGATTGGGTATTCCCAAATCTAAAATCTAAAATCTAAAATGGTATTATTTCCCGTTACTAATAGGAACTTTTACCAAAAACTCCGTGCCGCCGCCCGAAGGTTTAGAAATTTCGATGCTGCCACCGTGTCCGTCTACTATAATTTTGTAGCTAATTGCTAACCCCAAACCAGTGCCTTTGCCCACGGGTTTGGTAGTAAAAAATGGGTTATAAATTTGGTCTTTAACGCTGTCGGGAATGCCTGGGCCGTTGTCGGCGATCGCCACTTTCAGAAATTTACCGCCATGTTCGCGAACTACTCCCGTGGAAATAGTAATAATTTTATCCAGGCGATCGATCTCGTTCAAGGCATCGATCGCATTGCTCAGCAAGTTCATAAACACCTGATTGAGCTGAGATGGATAGCATTCGACTGAAGGCACTTTTCCGTATTTCTTGACTATATAAATTCTATTTTTGATGCGGTTGGAGAGCAACAGCAAGGTATTTTCTATACCTTCGTGAATATCCGCCTGCTTTTTGTCAGATTCATCAAGGCGAGAAAAATTACGCAAAGAAAGAACGATGCTGCGAATGCGTTCGGTTCCTATTTTCATAGAATCCAATATATGTGGCAAATCTTCCTCGATAAATTCTAACTCAATTTCTTCGGTGAAATCTGCGATTTCCTGGGGAACCTCTGGGAAGGCTTCTTTGTATAAACTCACCAACTCTAATAAATCTTTAGTATATTTGCTGGTGTGAGGCAAATTAGCCGAAATGAAGTTAACGGGGTTGTTAATTTCGTGGGCTATTCCCGCCACCATTTGACCTAGGGATGACATTTTTTCGCTCTGCACCAAATGAGTTTGAGTTTTTTTCAGTTCATTTAAGGCGCTATTAAGCAGTTTTACTTGGTCTTGGGTTTGACTGTAAAGGTGAGCTTGAGTAATTGCGATCGCCAATTGGTCTGCTACAGCTTTTAAGAGTTGGATTTCCTCCCGGCTCCAAAGCCAATGACTAACGTGGCTGCAAATTAAATAACCCTGCGGCTGGTTTTGAGTGTGGACAGGAACCGCTAAATAGCTATTAGCTTTAATTTCGCTCACTTGAGCTGTACTCTTCGCCCAAGTGTCCCTCGAAAGAATAATTGGCTCGCATTGGCCAATCGGTATTGACAAATCTTCGACCAAGTAAGACTCAAACTTTTTAGCGGGCGTCGCACAATCAGATGGACAACATTCCCATAAGATTTGTAACATTTTTTCTTTTGGTTTGTACCACCCAAAAGCCGCCCGTTCTAGGTGCAGCAAACTTACTATTTCTTCGACTGTGCTTTGCACGATTTGGTCTAATTCCAGGGAAGCGCGAATGCGTCCAGCAATCCGGTTTAACATGGCTTCCCGCTCCGCTTGAGCGCGATTGTTTTCGGAGGAGTAAATTAGCCAAGTTGCTGCTAGCATTGCTGGGCCCAGGAGTCCGGCGACGACTGATGTCAGCAAATTTAAGGCTTGCAGTTGGGATTCAATATTTTCGCGGGGAATTACTAAAGCCATCGACCAGTTAACTTCCTTGAGGGGAGCATAGGCCACATACACCCATTTATTATCTATTTTTACCAGTTCGATGTTCGTCTGGCGGTCGATCATCTGCCGCGCAATTGTGGAGAGTGCGGGGTCTTGTGACTGTAAAAAGCTTGGGGCCTCCCGGTCGGTATTTCCGATTAAGTTACTGTTGGGATGAACAATTGGCACTCCTTGTGAATTGAGCGCAAAAGCATAACTGTCGGAACCGTACAGCAAGCTGTTAGCCACAGATGCTACTCGGTCTAATTTAATGCTGCCCGATAGAGCTCCAATTACTTTATTAGGAGCCGGAGGTAAGGCCCAAATAGGAGCTGAAATGACGATAGTCGGAACTTTTGTACTGCGGCCGATCAGCGGGTCGGAAACGTTGAGCTGCCCTGCCATTGCTTTTTGAAAGTGTTGGCGGTCTTTGCTGTTCGCCCGGTTGCCTAGAGTGTTGATAAATGAGCCGTCGGCTTGAGTTAATGACAGGATGAAATACTCTTTCAACCTATATATTTCTCCTTGCAACCGGGGCTCCACTAATTTCCAATTGACAGTGCGAACCGTAGGATCGTAAGCAATAGTTTCTATTTCTGCTTTGCGACTGCTGAGCCAGCGGTCGATTTCGTCAGTGCCTTTTTCTAGTTTTAATAGTGCTATTTCCTTTAAATTGTCGAGGATTAGTCCGCGCACAAAAAAATAGCTGATGCAAGCAGTTGTGCTAATGGTTAAAGCCGTGGTGGCCAGAATTAGCAGGGTCAGCAAATGGCGGCGCTGCCGTCTGTGCTGCCAAAGACTATGCGCTTGCTGCCACCGCGATTGAGCAGAACTACTGATGTTGTCCCAAAAGTGGCGCAGCTTTTTTGCTTGGTGGGGTGGCGGCGCAGACACAGATCCGGCTTGATTTGCTGGGTTTTGCATCATCAAATGTTCTCTCCGAATCAAATTCATCAAACGGCATTAGTCATTCGGCAGAATTAATATCAGCCAAGTCGTGAGACGAGTTTCAGAAAATAATGCAACTGTAGGCCAGTGATCCCAACCCTGGTAGGCATCAGTCATTCCCCATCTCAAATCTAAAATCTCAAATTTAAAATGGTATGACTTGCATTCCTGACTGCAAACAATTCTTATTCCGAGCGCACGCTTGCCTTCTATTTTGGCATCAGCTTTATATTTTGACCTTCGGTTTACCTAATTTAGGTTACTGCTTTACGATATCTTTAATATCTATCTCGTTTGTATAACAAAATAATTGTAAATAACATAGAGAAAATACGGAGTTTTTTAAATTAGCGATGTATTCTAATGTAGAGGTAAATACTTATTGACAGTTTGACTAATTTGCGATCGGGCTTCAAGGAGAAATTTTTTCGTCTAAAGCTTTTTTGGCGAAGCGGGTTGCATAAACGGTGAGGGCGATCGTTGCTACCAAACCAATGCCGTAGAGAGCCCACTCAGCAGCAGTGCGCGATCGCCCGCTAGATCCGATTGCAGCCAAACTCTCGGCCAGGGAACCGATATAAACATACATGACAGTTCCGGGAATCATGCCGATCCAAGATGCCACAAAATAGTCTTTTAAAGATACCTGCGTGACTCCAAAAGCATAGTTAAGCAAATTAAACGGAAAAATGGGAGAAAGTCGTGTCAGCAGCACAATTTTCCATCCTTCAGAGGCAACTGCGGAGTCGATCGCCTTAAATTTTTGATTGCCCTCTATCTGTTTGGAAACCCAGTCGCGAGTTAAATACCGCCCTACCACAAAAGCGCAAGTTGCGCCTAAAACCGAGCCGATGGAAACACAAACCGAACCGCCAACGACTCCAAACAAAACGCCAGCACCAAGAGTCAGCAAAGAACCGGGGATAAATAGAACCGTTGCAACAATGTAAATTAGAATAAAAGCTGCCGGACCCCAAGGGCCGAGACTCGCGATCGACTCCAAGGCATTTTTCAGAATTCCTTGAAAGTTAAAAAACTTTGCCGCCACAATCAAAGCCACAGCTAAACCAATCCCTAAAATCAGCTTCCACCTATTTGATGGTGGCAGATTTTCACCGGGCGATCGCGAATCATTCATTGCTTAAAATCTCCACTCTCAATAATACGGGCATGGCGCATTGGGCCCCAAAGCATGGGGAATCGGGAATCGGGAATCGGGCCCAAGAGCATAGTTTCTTCCTTCTTCCTTCTTCCTTCTTCCTTCTTCCTTCTTCCTTCTTCCTTCTTCCTTCTCAAATCAAAGTACCGCCGCAGCTAGAACCGCAACCTGCCGTACAGCCGTAACAATAAGCAGCCGTTTGCACCTCTTGAATGACATCTAAACTGCCAGATGCGAGCAATTTAGCAGTATTTATCTTTTCCCCGCTGCCAGTTTTCGCCGGCAAATTTTCCATTTGGTTAAAATCGCAGTCGTAGACATTGCCCAAATAGTCGATCGACAATTCGTTACGACACATTAAATGTTCCAGAGTACCGGGATTAAAATTCTCCTCCAAAAACCCGAGATAAGGTTTGTGCAGTTTCTTATGTTCCAAATGAAACTTAGTCCGTCCCACCGGCAAATTAGTAATCGCGAACAATTGATTAAAACAAATCCCAAAATGTTCGGCTAAATAAACCTTGTAATCTTGCTCTAACTTGCCTTGTTCCGGTGTTAGCGAAAACTTGTCTGTTGCCGGCACTTGTGGATTGTACACCAAATCCAGAGTTAAATTTGGGTTTTTCCCATATCCCAACTGATTTAGTTTTTGCAGCGCCCGAATTGAACTGTCAAAAACACCGCTGCCGCGCATTTTGTCCACATTGTCAGCTTGATAGCAGGGAAGCGACGCCACAATTCTAAGTTGATGCTGCGCGCAATATTCGGGAATATCTTCAAAACCTTTTTCAAAGTAAATCGTCAAATTAGAACGAACAATTACCTCTTTACCTGCCGCCCTGGCAGCTTCCGCTAGCGGTTTAAAACCGTAAAGCATTTCGGGAGCACCGCCGGTGAGGTCAATAGTTTGAATTTGAGGAAAGCGGCGAATAATTTCAATTAATTGGTTGCAAATTTCCGGGGAAAGTTCTTCTGTTCGTTTCGGGCTAGCTTCAACGTGGCAGTGAGTGCAAGCCAGGTTGCAGCGTTTGCCGAGATTAATTTGTAAAACTGTAATCTGCTTTTTAGTTAAAGCTGAGTTAATTTTGTTTTTGAAAGGCGTGACTGCTGTCTGAATCATGTGCTAACCTTTTGGTCTTTGCTCGCAACGAATGTAGAGGCGTTCCGACGGAACGCCTCTCATAATTTAGCACTAATTCTAATAGTTCTGGACGCATCAAAACCCAAGAAACCGGGTTTTTTGCCGTTTTTGCGGGATGTAAAGCGTCTTCTCAGAAAAAAACCCGGTTTCTGACCACCCGCGGGTATAGGACTATTAATCTTACTTTAGAGAGTCAACTAATGTTTCAACTCGTGCTTTAATTTCATCTCGAACGCGGTGAAAAGTTTCGATGGGTTGTCCGTCGGGGTCGTCTAGTTGCCAATCTTCAAACACTTCTCGCAATACCCACGCTTCGGGTAAATTCACGCCGCAGCCGCACAGAGAAATTACGGCGTCGTAGTCTTCTGCATTGAATTCGCTTAATGGATTGGATGTTTGATCTGTGATGTCAATGCCGATTTCTGACATGACTTGAATTGCTGTCGGATGAACTCTGCTTGATTCTAACCCGGAACTGGTGACTCCAATCTTGCCGGCTCCGATGGTTTTAGCGAATCCTTCTGCCATTTGCGATCGGCAGGAGTTTCTTTTGCAAACAAACATTACTTTTTTCATGCTTTTTGTTGGTTGTTAGTTGTGAGTTGTTGGTTATGGGTTGTTGTCGGGGTTCCTGGGGTTCCTAAGGGCCCGGTAATTCAAGGGCGCGATTTGCTAGTGCGATCGCCTCTTTAGCTGCTTGTTCCTTGCGTTCGCTGTAGCGATCGGTCAAATAGTCCGTTTGCTCCCGCAACAGCAAGGTAAACTTGTACAGTTCCTCCATTACGTCGATCGCGCGATCGCGATAAGGCGAATCCTTCATCGTCCCATCGTCGTTAAACTCCTGATAAGCCTTAGCAACCGAAGACTGATTCGGAATCGTAAACATCCGCATCCAGCGGCCCAAAATTCTCAAAGTATTGACAGCATTAAAAGATTGCGAACCACCGCTAACTTGCATCACCGCCAAAGTTCGCCCTTGAGTCGGTCTGACAGCCCCAATGCTTAAAGGAATCCAGTCAATTTGATTTTTCATAATGCCGGTAATATTGCCGTGCATTTCTGGACTAGACCACACTTGACCCTCCGACCACAGGCTTAATTCCCGCAACTCTTGAACCTTCGGATGAGTATCGGGAACGCTGCCGTAAATGGGTAATTCTAGAGGATTAAAGAACCTAACATCTGCACCGAAATCCTCAATAATTCTCGCCGCTTCTTCCGCCAACAAGCGGCTGTAAGAACGCTCTCTTAACGAGCCGTATAGAAACAAAATTCTCGGTTTGTGCGTAAAACTTGTCATGATACTTTCAATTAAAATCCCGAAATCCGTTAGACAGTTCCCGATAAACTGCCACTGCTAATTGTGCTCCCCAAATCGGAGCCACCCAATAAACCCAATGATTCTCCCAAATCCCGCCAATTAAAGCTGGGCCGAGAGAACGAGCCGGATTCATGCTTGCTCCGGTAATCGGTCCCATAAATGCAGCTTCTAACCCTACAGTTAACCCAATTGCTATCCCGGCAAAGCCGATGTGAGCGCGTCTATCTAATCCCGAACCGAGGATAACAAACATTAAGATAAAGGTCAAAACAGTTTCTAAAATTAGAGACTGCAACCAGTTACCATTGAGAGGGATAGTTGGACCGAGATTTGCTACGTCACCTAAAGTAATTAGCAGCACTTGAGAAGCTGCGACCGCGCCTGCACACTGCGCTAAAACGTAAGGCAAAACTTTGTATTTTGGGAAAAAACCGCTCGCCCAAAACCCTAAAGTTACGGCCGGATTAAAGTGTGCACCGCTGATGTGTCCTAGGGCGTAAATCATGGCACAGACTACTGCACCAAATACAAAACTGACGCCTAAATGAGTTACGGAACCAGCGCTAGTTTTGTTAACCATCACCGCACCGGTGCCTGCAAAAACCAAAATAAATGTACCTAGAAATTCGGCGATCGCCTCTCGCCTGCAATCTGGCCGAGCACAACCTAACCTCTGACCTGTTGCATCCATCGCTCTCAACTAATTGGTTCCATCCCATCCTATCAATAAAATTTGATATGTCAATCTTCAAAAAAGCCCTATCAGTAGTTGAGTGATTAAGAAATATTGATGGGTTAACCTGCGTCGGAACAGGGGCGCGCCGGCAGGATCTGGCTGAAGCGGCGGTATTCGGCGAGGTAGTGTTCGAGGGCGACAAACTGGGTCAAATTGAGGCTGTAGTAAATCCAGCGGCCTTCTTGGCGGCTGCGGACTAAAGCTGCATCCTTCAAGGCTTTGAGGTGAAAAGAGAGTTTAGACTGAGGAACAGAAAGTCGATCGCACAAATCGCACACGCACAACTCCTGTTCCCGCAGCAACTCCAAAATCTGAATCCGCAGGGGGTCAGAAAGAGCGTGAAAGCCAGCAGCGATCGATTTATCTGCAACAGGCGGCGCGATCGGAGAATTTTTAACCATAAATTACCCTTAAATTTTTATTCAAAAACTCCTGGCGCGATTTCTTGTTTTTACGGTTAAATTCGATCGGGTTATCCTGTGATGGCAATCCCAAATCAACTGCGAACTCTTTATCTTCTAGGACTAACGATTAATTCTCTTACCGATGCAACACCCAGTAAGCGCAGCCGCTGATTGCAGCAGCAATTGGCAAGGTCAACATCCATGATAGTAGAATCTGATAGAAAACGCGCACATTAGCTTTTTTGGAAATCAATCCTACACCAAAAATTGAACCTACCGAAACATGGGTAGTAGACACTGGAAGTCCATAGCGACTGGCAGCAATAACTAAAAATCCCGTCACTAAGTTTGCCACCAGTCCTTGACCGGTATTCATTGCTGTAAGCTTTTTGCTCATTGTTTCGGCAACTTTTCGAGCATTCAACAAACCACCCAACGCCATTCCCAAAGCTACTGCTAAACTTCCCCACTGAACAGATATCGCTTCACCGACTAACATGAGCGAAACAATTTTAGGAGTATCGTTCAATCCTCTGGCAAAACTGACAATTCCCGCACTCATAAAATGGCAAACATCCACTAACTTTTGGCTGGGGATTTGTAAGAAATTTCCCAGGTATCTTTGGGTGCATTTATCTAGAGAATCGACCGCTACATCAGCGGTTGTGATGCACTTCAGTATGTTAGTTGCATCGGGCTGGGGAATGGGAATAATCTGCTGAATTTGACCAGCGCAAATACACCATTCTTTCTGGATTCCTAAATAAACTCGCAGGTAGCGAGACAGCCCATAAATTAAAGCTGCTAATGGAATCGCAATCACGGGACTCAGCAACAAAGGCATTAAAAAAGTTTTCTGCAATGCCGTCAAATTAACTTGAGTACCAATTGCTACAAAACCTGCACCGACCAGAGCACCTGTAAGACCGTGAGTTGTGGAAATAGGGAATCCAGTTAAGGTAGCAAGAATAACGGTTAAACCCGCAGCGATCGCGACTGCCAAATGAAAATCTGGGGCATTGGCGATCTCGTCTGGAACTAGCCCTTTTCCCGAAAAGCTTTTTACGAGCGTTTCTGCTATAAAAATAGAAAACACTGAACCTGCTAAAGTTGTGAGCGTGGCCCAACCAATTGCTGTTTTATAGTTCGTCGTCTGACTGCCAAACAGTGTCGCCACGCCTTTAAAATTATCATTAGCACCATTGCAGTATGCTAAAAACAACGTGGCAATAAATAGCGCAATAAGTAACATTCTATTACTCAGAATAAGTATGGTTTATTTAAAACTGTTTTTGGCCCGGACCGCTACAGGACCGAAGTTAATTGTATAGACACAGTTGCATCAAATAAAATAATGAAAATATTAAGATTTCTTTGGAAGGCGAGCGATCGCATCTTAATTTCGCGCCAGCAAGATGGGCACGATATTGAAGGATACTATAATTAAGGCTCGGCCATCGCGGACGGTACGCTCAACCCACCCATTCACTTAGGGTTCTGTACCCTTGCCGGCACATCTGTCAGTCCCGCCTTCTGCATCAGCGAAATCACCCCTATAGATAGAATTCCCCCAATAATTGCCCCAACAACTACCAGGATGATAAAGACTTTTTGCAGAGTTTTTTTAGTAGCTGGGTGGTACTGTCGCGGTAATGCTTCACCTTGCTCGTCAACTTCTTGCTCCAAGGGGTCTAGCGGATTGGAGGGATTTGAGTTAAAGGGATTGGGCGCTTGATTCATGGTTAGTTTGGGTTAAAGGAGATCGACAACTATTTTAACTTGCGATTTAGCCGCGCAACTTAAATAATACATTCTGGTTTTACTGAATACTCTATAAATTTTATTAAGATTGCTAAAATACGGAAAAACCAGGTTTATTCAATAAACCTGGTTTTTCAACATACTAAAAGTTTTATGTCACGCTTCTGCTTTTGACAGGCGATCGAGAGAAATTGTTGCCGCCTTAGATACTTGAGAATTACTATCTTTTTCTAAGTATTTCAAAGCCGAAACGCTCTTAACACTCGGCAAATTGCCCAAAGCTTCAGCCAGCCTCTGGCGAATCAGCCAATCTTCCGACTGAGCAAAATTGAGGATGCGATCGATCGCCCCAATATCTTTAATTTCCCCCAAAGCCGAAATTGCCGCCTGCTGGATCACCACTTGCTCGCTGTCGAGAGCTTTTAGCAGCACATCGCGAGCCCGGGGATCTTTGAGATTCCCCAGAGAAACAGCAGCACTGAAGCGCACCAGCCATTGAGTATCTTCGTAAAAAGCCCGCACCAAAGCATCAAAAGCTCTGATATCTTCCAGATAGCCCAAAGCACCTGCAGCGTCAGCGCGAATGCCGTAATCCGGGTCTGTTTCTAGCAATTTGACTAGAATAGGATAGCACTCTGCTGTCGGTTTCACGCCGAGAGCAAACACAGCCATCGATCGCACTTGCAAACTTTCGTCGTTCAACACCTTTTTAATCAAAGGCACCGCCTCTGCAGCAGGCACATTCCGCAAGTTTGCCAAAGCCACCATTCGATCGGCGGAATTTTGGCTTTCTAACTTGGCTGCAATTTGCTCTAAGCTTAAAGTTGTCATTATGGATAAATCTTGTAGTAAAACTTTACATTCGGGTTATTTTGATTATAGGAGAGTCTCAGGAGAAAAGCAGGCAGTAAAAACCGCCCAAGGATTTGAGATGAGTAAGATTGCGGATAAGTGAGACGATTAATCTAAAGCTCAGATTGCGTGGAAATAATCAATGAGAAAGTTTATTATTTAAATCCCAAGCACAGGCGAGGTGTTTCTGCCGTTCCCTAAGGCTTTGCCCGATAGTTAGCCGCCCTCTGACAACCTGCAATCAACTATGCCGTTCTACCACCCGCCCCTTTACTCCTCAGCCTTAGAACAAGCGATCGATCGCTACCCCCTCACTGCCGGGCCAGAAACTTCCTTAGCAGTGGCGATCGCCCTGATGAGTCAGTTGCAAAACAGTTGTCCCCTAGTCAAAACACCTGTACCCGCAGACCGGGGGGCGATAACCGAAACATCCGCGCCGGAAAAGGTGCGGGCCCGCTGCGTGTTCGTCGTACAGAACCAGCAGACTATTACCACAGGCAACTTATCCGACAACCCCAGCCGCGGACTGTTAATCGGCATATTAACACCCGCCGACCTAGTGAGGCTGATAGCTGCGGGCACAATAGACAACCAGCACAAAGTAGCCCTGCACAAAATACCAATTTCCGAAGTGATGTCCCCGGTGTCGGTCTCCCTCACAGAATCCGATGACCAAGACGTGTTTACCGCTTTATCCTTATTTCGCCAGCACAAGATTCGCTATTTGCCGATCGTCAATCAATTTCGCCACTTGGTAGGAGTGCTGACGCGGGAAAGAATTCGCCAAGTATTGCAGCCTTCAAACATTCTTAAATTGCGGCGCGTAGCAGAATTAATGACTACGCCAATTACAGCGCCCCACACCGCCTCGCTGCTGACCATAACCGAACTGATGTCAGAGCATCAAGTCAGTTGCGTAGTGATTACAAAAAACAAAGAATTAACAATGGAGAAGCCCAAAGATGACTATACCTCCATTTTTCATTATTCCTTTCACCAACCCCTAGGAATTATTACGGAATATGACCTGGTGCAGGCACAGTTTCTCGAACTAAATTTTCAGCAAACCCCAGCTCAAAAAGTCATGAGAACTCCCCTGCAATTTCTTCAACCTTCCGATTCCCTATGGACGGCGCACAAAGAAATGCAGCAGCAACAAGTGCAGCGGTTGGTCGTGTGCGGGGGGCGCGGAGAACTGTTGGGAATTATTACTCAGACCAGCTTGCTCAGAGTCCTCGACCCCACCGAAATGTACCGAGTTGTCAAACAGTTGCAGCAGTCGGTTTATCAACTGCAAGCGGAAAAAGTGGAACTGCTGCAAAGCCGCAACGCCAAACTAGAACAGCAGGTCCGGGAACGGACTGCAAAACTCCACGAACAATTGCAGCGCGATCGGCTGTTAACTCACATTTCCTTGCGGATTCACCAATCCTTAAACCTGGAAGAAATTCTCAACGCCAGCGTCGATGAAGTCCGCCAAGTTTTGCAAGCTGACCGAGTAGCAATCCTGCATTTAGAGTCCAGCAATTACGGCATTGTAGTGGCAGAATCCGTTGCCGAAAATTGGCCTTCAATATTGGGAGAAATCATGCCGGATAATATTTGGCAAGAATCTGCTTCCGTGGTCGAACAGGAAATTTATGCGGTTCCAGACCTCGACCAAGCCTGTTTGAGCGCCGAAAAATATGCCCGGTTCCAGCAAGCGCAAATCAAAGCTTATTTGATTGTACCAATTTTGCAAGACGGCAATTTGTGGGGGATGATGTGTGTCCATCAGTGTTCCCAATCCCGTCAGTGGCAACCTTCGGAAGTGGATTTGCTACTGCAACTGGCAACTCAAATCGCGATCGCCATTCAGCAAGCCCAACTCTATCAGCAAGTCCAAAATCTCAACACCGACCTCGAACGCCAAGTCCAAGAACGCACCGCCGAATTGCAGCAAAAAGTTCACGAACTCCAGCATTTAAACGTCCTCAAAGATGAATTTCTCAGCACAGTTTCTCACGAACTGCGGACGCCTTTAGCTAATATAAAGATGGCTATTCATATGCTGAGAATTTCTCCCACGCTAGATCGGCGCCAGATTTATCTAGAAATTTTAGAAACAGAATGTACTAGAGAAACAGATTTGATTAATGCTTTGCTAGATTTGCAGCGGCTCGAAGCCGCAACTTGTCCGATCGACCTCGAACCAGTAAACTTAGAAGTCTGGCTGCCTACTATTATCGACCCGTTTTACACCCGGGCCCACGACCGCCACCAGGATTTGCGAGTAGAGTGCGATCGCCACCTCCCCACGATCAGTTCCAACCGCGCTAGTTTGGGACGAATTTTAGCCGAGCTCCTCAACAATGCCTGCAAATATACTGCCAATGACGGCGAAATTTTTCTGAAAGTCGAATGCAAAAACGGAGACGGCGAACAAGGAGAACAAAAGACAAATTCGCGACAAGCAAGTGCTGTGGCTTCAGAAATCCAATTTACACTCAGCAATCAATCGTCCATTTCCATAGAGGAATTGCCTCGAATTTTTGAGAAATTTTATCGAGTTCCCAACGCCGATCCTTGGAAACAAGGAGGTACAGGTTTGGGTTTAGCTTTGGTTCAAAAACTTGTCGAACAGTTGCAGGGAAAAATTGAGGTTGAAAGCAGGAATGGCTGGACTAATTTTATCGTCACATTTCCTACCAACCCGGATGGAAATTAGTCGGCCATCAGTCAATTTTAGATTTTAGACTTCGGCCTAAGAGGTGCGGCTAGCGCGAGCGTCAAATCGCGATCGGTCGAACGATTTTAGATTTTCGATTTACTCCACAGATGAATCTGAGAGCTTGAACAACCCACATTCTGCACCCCAACTGTCACGTGGGGTGCGGGCGGGCTGTGAATTCCGTGGGATGGTCTAGCGGGAACAGATCGAGAAAGTATAAACCCACATTCCACAGCCCCAAGGGGCAGCGTAGGCGGATTGAGGGGGTAAAAGTGAATCATCGGAGATCGTAGTAAGTCAAAACACCCAAAAATCTGTGCAACGATCGCATCACTCACTTAGGAATTCCTAAAAAGTGACATGAGGGCATGAATTAAATATTATTCACCCACAAAATTTTAAGAATCACACCATTACTAACTATTAATGACCAGCATATAATTTCAGCAATCTGACAATTATACATCACTGATAAACCAACACTTAATTAGAGTTTGCTGAATAATTGAGCGCAAACCAAGAGCAGGAGCGATCGATATATTCACGCTCAATTTACAATAACTTGTTGCTGCGTTAATTTTCTATGCGTATAAGTGTAGATTATATTCAATTTAAAAATAGGTGTTGTTTTGCCCGAACAACATAAAAACACTTTACGGGGTGACAACCCCGTCAGAACATAGATAGAATCAATGACTGCGCGGGGTGACAACCTCGTCAAAAGCCCCGCCTGTGGCAGATTTAGCTGAGTTAAGTTAAAAAAAGATGGGGTCGAAATTCTATCGTGGTCCCCTCTAGCAATAATGTTCCCTCAATTTTACCAAATTAATCTAGAAAAACAACTTAAACCAGCAGAATACCTGACTCTAAAAATTTTAGTCTATCTGTTGCATACCCAAAAACAAGTTAATATCGACTTACTGGCTACCTTGATGCCTTATTCGATTCAATTTGAGAGCGGGAGGTGCAACTTGAAAAGTTTTCTAAGATTGGATTCCTTGAATATTTAAAGGTGATAATTTTTGTTGGTAAAAAATTTTAAAAGCCAAATGTAAAAAGTCTATACCTTTCAAAATAGCGATCGATCGCACGCAATTGCGAGCGCAAAGTGTATTTATGCTGAAATTGATATGGGAGAAAACAAGTATCCCATTATCCAGGCGACTTCTAGATAAAAAAGGAAGTAGTAGTATTGGCGAACAAAAAGCTGTAATTACTCCTGTTTGAGAGTTACTGTCAGATTACAAAAATATCATTTTAGGTGCTCGATAATTTGGTAGCATCAATTTGGCATAATGCCTCTGTGAGAAAAAAGTGAATTTTATCCTTATGGTGAAACAAGGGCGCTATATACAATAAAAAAATCTAATTCCATCCTCTTGTCTGACATGGAGTTACTGCCAAGGGAAAGCTTTTATTTGTCAGATGTAAAAATTATCAAACAACAAGGATGTGTAACTTTTAATATTGCTGCTTATTGGCGCCGCAAATATCGCGGAAAACAGTATGATAGGGTATACGGGTTCCAACCCTGTTGCATCTCTCTCCTAAACCTCTTTGTCACCCCCCCAGATGCACGACAGCTTAGCATCGGGATTATTGATGATATCTCTATTTTCTACCTCTACGTCAATCCATTGTCATCTGCGGTTCAGAAATTATATTTTTAAAACCGTAGATACAGGCAGATAAACACAGATTAATGCAGATGAATTAGATCAATTCCGGTTTTAGCCTCCGTGATTGTTGACTGTTGACGGGATTTTAATATTCCAATGCTACCGGAATTGATATCAGTTATGTTCTTCCTTCTTCCTTCTGCTATATCCCCTCTATCGAGCGCTACAAATGCCTGTGCTGGCAGTACCAACTACCAAATCGGAATTCAAAAGCAAATCTAAATCGGTGTCGGGATTAACAGCATACAAATCGACTTTATCTCGCCCCAAAAATACCCCGATCAAAGTCCCGATTCCCGCACCGCCGAGTACCTCTTCAGTCGCGATCGCCCGATCGCCCGTAACACCTGCAATCGCCGCCGCTGCTGCTGCACCCAACGCCGTATTCTTAACCAGATTACCAACATTAACACCCTTGGTAACAGTTTCTTTCCTAGTAATCACTTGCGAAGTGGCATTGAGAGGCACTCTGCTGCTGTTGATTATACTTAATTCTTGAGCCACAAATTGAACCCCCGAAGCAGTCGATCGCAATTCGCCGCTAATTTTAGAGCCTTCGGGTATCAGCACTTGGCCATTATTGCTCGTGATATCCGCAGCTACAGTCAGCGTAATCGGAGACTTGTCATTGGGGCCGAGCAAAATCTTGCCTTTTGTGTACTCGATTGGGATAGTCACTCCCCTAGGAATTTGCACAGCAACAGACTCGCTAACATCAATCTTAGCAATGTAAGGAGAATTAATTGCTCTTGCTTGATTGGTACTCACTAATGTTTGATAGATAAAAGCAGCTACTTCAGCTCGCGTTGCTGACTTGTTAGGTTTGAGAGATTTAGGATTGGGATAGCTGACAACCAACTGTTTTTCAGTAGCAGCAGCAACGCTTTTGACAGCATAACTTTGAATCTCACTCGCATCATTATAGTAACTGAGAACATCTTGAAAATTGCAGGTAGGCTCATAGCCCATGCCGTTATTTAAAGCGACTACAACTTGAACGCGAGGAATCTGCTGTGTCGGTCTGAAAACATTGCCGGGATAGCCAGACATCCATCCCATTTCGTAAGCTTCTGCGATCGCCCCGCTTGCCCAAAAATTAGACGGAACATCGGCAAACCTCACAGCAGCGCGGGTTTTTGCCTTTTTCACAGAACGCACCATTGCCGCAAATTCAGCCCGCGTTACCAGTGCATCCGGGCGAAAACTGCCATCGGGAAATCCTTTGATAATTCCTCTTTCTGACAAATCTTGAATAAAATCTTTTGCCCAGTAGTTATTATTAACATCCGAAAAAGCTGTCTGAGCAAAAGAAGGCGCGGGAGCTACCATCGGCGCTGCGGTTCCGGCAAGTGTTCCCAGTGTTAATAAAACAGATGTACCGGATTTAATGCGATGTAATACAGACATTTTGTGATTCTCCAATTTACAGATTTTTTTTATTGAGGAGAACTAAGCTTTTGAGAGGCTGATTGATTCCGAGCCCACTTGATCTTTTCCTCAGTTATGTAATCATTATTGAAAAAATTTACTTCTTGTGCGGGGAAGATACGGTCTTTTAAAATAAATATTTTTATTCTTAGTGTGGAATTTTATGCTTAAATTCCTTAAAATCCTTATGTTGCTTATCTCCCTTATCTACCTTGTGTCAGCAATTAACAGGATTTAGGGACAAAGGCGTTTGATGTTAGTTAACTATATTAACTAAAAGTCAATATAATTAACTTTATCGAGAACTACCTGTTTGTTGCTTATGAGTAGCCTGACGTTTGCCTCTGCCCATCAGCTAGCGCGAATGATTCGCGATCGCGAAGTCTCTGCCGTCGAAGTTCTCGACGCTTACCTTACTCAAATCGCCAAGCACAACTCGCAATTAAACGCAATTTGTACGCTGGATGAAGACAATGCCCGTACTAGAGCAAGACTTGCCGATGAAGCCCTAGCCAGAGGAGAAAACTGGGGTGCTTTACATGGGGTTCCCATCACGATTAAAGACATTTTTGAAACAGCCGGACTCCGCACCACAGCAGGCTATATTCCCCTCAAAGATTATGTCCCTCAACAGGATGCAACTGCAGTTGCGAGATTGCGGGCAGCAGGTGCTGTCATTATGGGAAAAACAAACATGGCGGAACTGGCTGCCGATTATCAAAGCACAAATTCTCTGTTTCCACGGGTGAATAATCCTTGGCATCTTGACTACACACCTGGTGGCAGTTCTGGGGGCAGTGCCGCTGCTGTCGCCGCCGGACTTTCACCGTTGGATTTGGGCAACGATTTCGGGGGTTCGGTGCGTCAACCCGCTCATTTCTGCGGCATATATGGTTTAAAGCCGACAGATCGCCGTATTTCTACAGCAGGGCAGATTCCTGAAGTGCCGGGAATGCCACTGTCTATTCGGCAAATGATGACAGTGGGGTGTTTTGCTCGATCGCTCGAAGACATCCAGCTATGTTTTTCGTTAATTGCAGGCGCGGATCTGCGACGCCCTGATGTCCCACCGATTCCGCTCGATCGACCCTCTGGCAAGCCTTTGCAGCATCTCAAAATCGCTTGGAGCGCTGAATGGGCCGAAGTTCCCGTTGCTTCTGAAATTCGAGCAGCTATGGAGTCGATCGTGCAGACACTCTCTCACGCAGGTGTCCAAACCGAACGCTGGCTTCCCAAACACTTTGACCTTTCCAAAATATTGAATCTCTACGGACGGATCTCGATGTACCTGACTATCTACGCTCAACCGCAGGATAGATATAACCTGCGTCGTAGTTTAGAGTTAATCTTCCGCACCGCCACCCAAGGCGACAAGGAACTCCGAAAATTGGGAGATTTCAGCAGATTCCTACCTGAGATATTGAATCCAAGTTTGAAAGGATATTTCGACGCACTCACACAGCGCGATCGCTTCACTGCCCATATAGATGAGGCATTAGAACCGTGGGATGTATGGCTTTGTCCCGTTGCTGCAACCGCTGCGTTTACTCACCGTCCCGCTTGGAGTGCCGTTGAGGTTAATGGCAGATCCTATCCTTATTCAGTGGCAAACGGGGCTTACACCATGCCTTCTAATCTTAGCGGACACCCTGCGGTGGTAATTCCAATTGGACAAACTCAAAATGGTTTACCGATTGGAATGCAAATTGTTGGTAAGCGGTGGTGCGAAATGGAGTTGTTGGCGATCGCAGAAGCGATCGACAAAGTGGTTGGTAGTTTGCAACACCCACCTGGTTACTGATCTTGGGTCGTGTGTCAATATTAACTCGAATACAATTTTTTTTCAATTTTTATAGGTAGTATTGCAGTAGGGGTGAGTTAATTGTGCGTTTTTTAAAGTTCCTAAACCCCCATCAGCTTTTCTTGTAATATGGTCGATACTGTTAAATCTGCTAGGCAGATACCCTCCACAAATTTTACAAACTGGCCAGCCTGGTAGAGCCTCTCTGATAAACGCAGATGCTTTGGTTTCTCTAGAAAATTCTTTACTTTGAATTTCACCACTGTCGGCTTTCTTTGGAATTTTCAGAGTCGCAAATCTTTTATCGCCGGATCTTATTTCTGTGATAACATTCTTTTTATCTATACCTCCTGACAACTTATTAATGACTTCTAAGTAGAAGTCTCTCACTAGATCTCTAGCTTGTAATGCGTCACTCTTCTTGGCAACAAGTTGTGGAACCATATCATAATTCCAAATGACCCATTCAAAGTCTTTTCTTACATCGAGCAATTTAGACCAGGATTTAGTCTGTTGTAAATGTAAAATTAAACTGACGACCCCATAAAATGAACCAATTTTTGGCTTTCCTTGTTGAGTATAAAAGTATACCAGTGGATGTAAACCCAGAGATGAAGGATCCTTGCTATTGATTCTTTGAGCGACTTTTTTGCACTGCTTTAGTAGCTCAATAGTTTTATCGCCTGTTGAATCTTCTCCCAACTGATTATCGGTTGATATGTTATTGACAATATTTATAAATTCTAAAATCAATTCCAGCTTATCCGAAGATGAAAGATTCCCCACAATTGGTACATCTAATGTTTTAATGGGATTTGAAAGTTTGGGCTGAAATATAAGTTCGTGTATTTCTTGCGCTACTGTTTCAATCTCATCCTGTTTTTGTTCAGAGAACTCCGACCAATATTTATGACCATTACCACTTCTCACGATCGCACGCGCCGCCACACCATTAGGTGTTTTACGTGCTAGTAGCAACCTCATCTCGGTCTCACTAATCGGGGCTGCTTTCTGGTTGATTTTGAAAAAAGATTCCTCCGCTTTCATAGCATCACCTTCAACCCATTGAAGTGAAATCGCTGATGCCCCTAAGTTCCTAGCTCTTTCCAGCATTTTAGGATTAAGTTGACCTGGTTGTGAAGTCAATGATTGATAATCTTTGTAAGCTCCTATTTTCTCTTTAATTAGTTTGCGAGTTTCTTTTGCTGCCTCTTTCTGTTCGTCAGTGATGTTGCCGTCATAAAATTGTTTAGAAATCTTACCATCGCCATAATCATCATTAATCCAAGCAAGTAACGAACTCAGTCGATGAGAACCATCAACGACAAAATAGTGGCTACTACCTCGCCAAAGAATAACTGCGGGGATTAAATCTCCATCTAACAATACTCCGGACAGTTTTTAAGCAGCCAGAGTACCATAAGACAAGACTGAAGGAAGATTTGGATGATTTAAAA
>NZ_JAUBQN010000056.1:0-31312 GCF_036701295.1 Microcoleus harperi Pol14_C6
TGATTTTAAATCATCCAAATCTTCCTTCAGTCTTGTCTTATGGTACTCTGGCTGCTTAAAAACTGTCCGGAGTATTGCTAATTACAATTATCAATTAACCATTAACTATTGGCTAAATTTCAATCCCTTCCAGAGTCATTATGACTGCATTTTTCATCAACATATCGCAGCGTTCTGCATAAAAAGATGCTGCCTTATCATACTTATTGATTTGTAAAACGCGCAGAAACATTTGCCTTGCTTGCGCGAATTGCTGCTGGTAGTGAAAAAAAATTCCCTGTTCAAAATAAGTTTGAGTTTGTGCTTTTAGTTCGATCATTGTCGGCGAGTCGCCATCGTAAATTTCAAATACAGCAACAGGAGTTTGTTTTCCTTTGACTTGAACGCGATCGAGAAATCGGCACTTGTAATGTTGAGGATCGTCTATCCGGCAAAGGGTTTGGACGCTAGCTACAATAGCCACCCCATAAAGCTTTGTCAATCCTTCCACGCGGGAAGCTAAATTAACGGCATCAGAAATCACCGTACTTTCCATTCGTTCCGCTTCGCCAATCGTACCTAACATTAAAGTCCCCGTATGCAAACCAATCCCTATAGAAATAGGTTGATAGCCACTATTTTGCCTGTGCCTGTTATAAATTTTCACTTGCTGCTGCATCTCAATTGCTGCTTGCACAGCATCTTCAGCCCTGTTAGGAAACAAAGCCATAATCCCGTCACCAATGTATTTATCTATGAAACCGTTGTACTGGCGGATAACTGGACCCACTCGGCTTAAGTAAGAGTTAAGAAATTCAAAGTTTTCTCGGGGAGACATACTTTCGGACAGACTTGTAAATGAGCGAATATCGGCAAACATAATCGTCATTTCTGCTTGTACAGAGTCTCCCAGTCTGGCATCAACGATGCTTTCTCTTTTGAGAAATTTCAAAAATTCACGGGGTACAAAACGAGCTGATGCAAGGGCAATTTTTTCTAGTTCGCTTTTACTGGACTCGATTTGATTGAGTGATCTAAATGCTCTCAGTGCGGTGACTACTGTGGTAAATAATTTTTTGTTAGTAAGTTCTGTTTTGGTTTTGTAATCATTGATATCATAGCTGACAATTACTACATCTTCTGGTACTTGCCCGGGCTGTCCAGTGCGTAAAATAATCCGCACTACTTGATTATTTAAAATATCGCGGATGTATTTAACTACTTCCAAGCCTGCTTCGTCTGTTTCCATAACTACATCGAGTAAAATCAAGGCTATGTCGTAGTTATTTTGGATTATTTCTTTAGCTTCTTTTCCTGAGTAAGCGCTGATAAAGGTTATACTTTTTCCTTCAAATTTAAAATCGTTTAACGCTAGTTTAGTAATATTGTGAATTTCTATTTCATCATCTACAATTAATATTTTCCAACTTTCTTCTAGTGGTTTTTGTTCCGCCTCGTCTTCCTCGGCAAATATTAATTCATCGTCGCCCGCCGCGATTAATTCGTCATCGCCTGGAGCCAACAGGTTTTTACTAGCTTCTGACATATATCTTTCTCCTATATAAAACTTATATCCATGTTGGCGGTCTCATAACTAATTGCTCATTTTAGCGGGAAATTCAATCATAAATTTTGTGCCTTTATTTACTTGACTTGTGCAGTTAATTGTGCCTTTTAGTTTTTGAGTAACAAGGTTATAAATAATGTGCAGTCCCAATCCCGTGCCTCCCTGACCTCTTTTGGTGGTAAAAAATGGTTCAAAAATTTTACTGAGATTTTCTGGGTCAATTCCTTTGCCGTTATCGGCATATTCAAATATTAGCCGATCGCCCTCTAGTTTGAAATCAAAAGCCAGAACTCCTTCGTCTTCTCCATCGTAGGCGTGAATAAGGGAATTCAACACCAGATTTGTCACAATTTGACACACTACGCCGGGGTAACTGTCCACTACAATATTTTCATCACACTTAATATTTATTTTGTGCTTAGTTCTTTTTAGTTTGGCTGTTAAGGATGTCAAAATTTCCTCTAGATACTTTTTAACATTAAACGTGCGTTTTAACTCGCTAGACTGATCTACAGCTACTTCTTTAAAACTGTGAATCAAGTCGGCTGCCCGCGTGAGGTTAGATAAGATCATATTACTGCTTTGCACGGCGGTATCCAGAAACTTTTCTAACTCGGAACGTTTTATTTGACCGTTACTGTAAACCTCAAAAAACTTTGTGGCTTTTTCAGCAAGCAGGGAGGCGGCGGTGATGCCGATGCCGATGGGAGTATTGATTTCGTGGGCAACACCTGCAACCAACCCTCCGAGGGCAGCCATTTTTTCCGATTCTACCAGTTTATTTTGAGCTGATTTTAAGTCTTCTAAAGTTTGGGAGAGCTCGGAGGTACGCTGCTGTACTAAATTTTCTAGATTCTGATTGAATTGGTGCAAGTTGGCGTAAAGTTGAGCATTTTTGATGGAGATAGAAATTTGAGAAGACAGCAGTTTTAATATTTCTAACCTGTCTTGTGTAAAAGCGCCTGTAGTCAGATTGTTTTCTAAATATAGAATGCCAGTGAGTTGGCTTTGATTAAGTAACGGAGTGCAAAGAATTGATTTAGGTTGAACTGCCATTATATAGGGTGTGCGAGTAAATTGTCCTTCGCTGCTGGCATCGTTTAAAACTATACTTTCCTGGGTGCGGGCGACGTAATTCACAACTGCAACTGCCAGCAAAGTTACTTCTCGATCCTCGGCCACAAAATCTATGGGAATTGATTGCATGACAGCAACGCGATCGCCATCTACAGAGCCTGATGCTTCAATCACCCATTGACCCTCTTTTTCTAGTATTAAAAAGCCTGTTTGCGCCCCCGCATTTTCAATAACAATTTTCATCATTTTTGCCAGCAGTTTGTCTAGAACTATTTCGCCTGCTAAGGTTTGCGATGCTTTAACTGCTGTGGTCAAGTCTAGCACGCTTGCACTGTCGTTCGTAGTGGAAGCGCTGCTGGTAGATTTGTGAGTTTCACTATTAGTTGAAATCGAGCCTGAAGTTAGCAAGTGCGAGTATTTTGATTCTAAATGCGCTGCTTTGGCTGTTGCTCCCCAGCGCTGATAGCAATAACGCGCTTCTGTTAAGTAAGTTTTTGAAATTTTTTCTCGTCCTATGGATAGATAAAAGGCTCCTGCTAATTCTGCTGCTAGTGCTTGGACTTGTATGTATCCGTTTTCTTGGGCTCCTTCAATTGCGCGATCGTAATATTCCATTGCTCTCACCACATTGCCCAAAATCCGCGCTTTTTCTGCCGTAAGTAAGTCGCATTTGTGCTGAAGATTCATGGGCGCATAAATTGCTTTTTGTTGCAGTTTTTTCCGGTTGCTGACTGCGTAAAAAATATGCTCTTCTTGTTCCTCAATTGTGGCAGATGGATAGGCTGCTAGCCGGGCTAGAGAATCGTAAAACTGGTATTCAGAAACATTGATAAAGCCTGCAACTCCGTCTAAATATACTTCCGCTTGCGCTGCATTTTCTAGCGCTGTAGCGGTATCTCCAAATAAATACGCTCGTATTAATTTTTGCAAATAAAAGTGCTGTAGTCCCACCCGATCGTTAGCTTTCAACAGCAGCAACAACAATTTTTCTTCGCTGTATGCTTCACCTAATACAAGGTGTGAACTTTCCAAGTTTCCCATCAATTGCAAAATAGTTTGCCGATATATTTGATTCCAAGTCAATACAGTTTCTTGCTTGAGTTGAAACAGCAAATGGTTGTAACTTACCATTCTCCGTTCCAGTTTTGGCAATTCTTGACCGATGAAATACAAAGATTGACAAATATTTACTGCCGCATATCCGACACATTCTAAATCTCCATTTTCTAGGGCGCTTTGATAGGCGTCCTCTAATAGCGGCAAAGAGTCTTTAACGTGATGCTTGCCGTTCATCAAAATAAATGCTACTAAATTAAGCGTTTTGCTTTTGAATTCTAAGGCATTTAATCTCTCGCTCAAATTTAAAGCTAATTGACCGAAGCGATCGCCAGATTCAACGTCTCTAACTATTCCTTTTAAAATTGCTCCGTAATTAGCATAACCGAAGGCAGAAAAACTAGAGTTTCCGTAATTAATAGATAAATTAACTTGCTCGCACACAATCAGCGGCAGCAGCACAGGTTCAACTATAAATGTAGATGAAAACATACTGGAAAGCACGCGCATAGTTGCTAATTTGTGCGGATTGGTCATAATCGGCAAGTTAATTAAATCTTCTATTTGTTTGTCGGTCAAATAAGCTGCTGTTTTAGCCATTGCTTGCTGAATGTGGAGGGGAATCGGCGATTCGGGAAAGTTTATTCCTAACATTTTTAGTGCTTCGCGACCAATTTTTACTGATTCTTGAAGTTTGGTTTGCATCGCACAAGCTATGATTCTGATTTCAAACACTTTGATTTTGTCTAGTTCATTTTTTGCGTGTTGCAGAACAATTTCAGCCCATTTTTCCATTGGCTCAAAGTCGGTATTGAGGTAAGCAGCTTCTGCTGCTGACTCGTAGAGTGCAAGAGTCAAGTCGTAGTCAGTTTGCCAACTTTCGGGGGGCAGCAGTTCAATTCCTGCGGTTAAATATTTCAGGGCAAGTTCGTAAGCTGCACTTGCTTTTGCTTTGCGGCCTGCCATTAAATTTAATTGGCATAATTGAAATTGTTCTAATTGGCTGGTGATAATTTTTTTGGCCAAATTTAGTTGGTTTACGGTATCAAAAATATGCTCTTCTAATTGCTCTGGTGGTGCATTTGTGAGTAAAAACTTGCCTATCTTTAGATGAATTTCTTGTTTTTTAGAATCGGATATTAAAGCATAAGCGGCCTGCTGCACTCGCTCATGCAAAAATTTGTAAGTTGCGCTAGGAACATCAGCCACGGATAGGGAAAATTTATCGCTAAAATCTCTAGATATTGTGTCTGTTACTTCTGTACTTGCTGCTAGTGCGATCGGAATTTTGTAGGCGTTATTCACGAGCAAAATCAGACCGGACTGAAGTGCCTCACCGAGGTCTGTTGCTGCGGACTCCAGAGGTTTTTCGGCGATTGTCGAGAGAGTTTTTAAATCAAATTTATTTCCGATACAAGCGGCTAATTTAAGCAGTGCCTGGGTATTATCTGAAAGTTTATGAATGTTATCTATCATTAATTCTACAACATTGTCAGTTATTCCCATTTCTTGTATTTGTTCGATATCCCACTGCCACTGGCCTGTGATAGGGCATTTTTTCATAATTTGCTCTGAGATTGGTTGCGCTAAGCCCGACAGGTTAGGTTCAGCTATATCGCTCACATTATTCGAGGGAGAAAGTTTAAATTTAATCAAATTTTTTGAGTGAATAAATTTTATTAGTTGAGTTAAAAAGAAGGGATTTCCACCAGTTTTTTGAAAAAGCAACTCAGCTAAACTTAGCGAGTTTTCGGGGGCGCAGTTCAAAGTATCGGCAACGAATTGGTTGACGCTGCTTATATCTAAAGGCAAAAGGGCGATCGCCCTTACAGTGCCGCCTGCTTTTTTAATTGCTGAGGCGGTCAGCATTAAAGGATGATTTGCATCTACTTCTTGCTCTCTATAAGCTCCAATTATTAATAAATATTGAGTTCCCAGGTCAGTTGCTAGTAGTTCTATTAACTTGAGAGATGCTGAATCGACCCACTGCAAGTCGTCCAGGAAAATTATTAGGGGGTGTTGTTTTTGAGCAAAGACGCGGATGAAGTTTTGAAATACTAAATTAAAGCGATTTTGAGATTCATTGGCTCCTAAATCTGGCACGGGGGGCTGCGGACCGACAATCAGTTCTAATTCGGGAATAGCTTCAATAATGACTTGGCAGTTACCGCCGAGTGCTTTTAAAATTTTTTCTTTCCAAACATGGATTTCTGCGGCATTTTCTGTGAATATTTGCCGCAACAAATCCTGAAAAGCTTGGAGCAAAAAAGCGTAGGGAATATCGCGCTTAAATTGCTCAAATTTGCTGTCAATAAAATACCCGTTTTCCCGCCGAATCGGCTTGTAAACTTCATATACTAACGAAGATTTTCCCACACCTGCACCACCAGAAATCAGCACGATTTCTGTATTGCCCCGCCTCATCCGCTGGAAGATACTGAGAAGCATATTAACTTCTACTTCTCGCCCGTAAAATTTTTGGGAAATTTGCAGGTGCCTTGACCGATCTTGCTCGCCGAGGGTTATGTGGGAAATTTCGCCTGTAGTTTGCAGTTGATCGAGACAATTTTCCAAGTCGTACAAAAGTCCGAAAGCACTTTGATACCTGTCTTCGGCTGTTTTTGCTAAGAGTTTTATGACGATATCGGAAACGACTTGAGGAATCTCCTTGGTTCCTACTTGATTGATTCTGCCTTCGATGCTTCTGCTTTCTACTTTTTGCTTTCTGTTTTCATAAGGAGAAACTGGCGTTTTGGCAATATGGCAGTGTACTAATTCCATGGGATCGATCGCCTGAAAAGGCAATTCGCCACACAGCATTTCATAAAAGGTGACGCCTAAAGAATAAAAATCGGTGCGGTAGTCGATCGCCCGATTCATGCGTCCCGTTTGTTCAGGAGACATATAGGCGAGAGTGCCTTCGAGTAAATGGGGATGGCTGGGGGCGGGGTTTTCGCCCGGTAGCAGGGAGGCGATCGCAAAATCAGCAATCTTGACATCTCCTGTCTCGATATTGACAATAATATTGCTGGGTTTAATATCCTTATGGATGATGTGGTGTTCGTGGAGTTGTCCAAGAGTTTCTGCTAGTTTGATGCCAATATGCAGAAATTGTTGTAACTCTAGCTGGTTGTTGCTGAGAAAGTCTTTTAGGGAAATACCACCAAAATCTTCTAAAACTAAAACAGGAAAGTGATTGTATGTTTCTATTTTATAAAGCTTGACTATTCCGGGCAAACTCAAATTTTTAAGAATTTCTGATTCGTGCAGGAGTTGGGATATTTGCGCTGGGGTAGGGTATGTCGGGGTGAAAGTTTTGAGGATAACGGGTTTTTGTTCCTCAAGCTGCATCCCTCGATAAATAACTGTGTGAGGGTTTGTATAAAGTTCTCCGTCAATGCGGTATCCCGGAATAGAAATCATGATAGTTGGGGGTAATTTCAAAGAGTCGGTTATACAATTTTAGATTTTAGATTTTAGATTTTAGATTGGGAATGATTGATGATAGAAAGGTTTGGAGCGCGGGCTGAGAGTTGCATTCTTTTTGACCACAAGTATTATTAAGTAAGTGGAAATACACATCGCCGATCGAGTGTGGTTTTTACGGCAGTAAACTTGCTACTATATAGCTGAGCTAAATCCATCCCTAAAGGACCCTCCTAGATACTTTTTTTGTCGCTTATTTACTTATCTATATTTTAGTCTTCAAAAAATCAGAAGTCGCACTTTGCTATCCCGCCAGTGCCAAAATAAACGGGTGCGTGCAAATCAACAGCTAAAATCTAAAAAAATCATGCAGAATATAACTGCCTCAAATCCAGCTCATGCGACCGATCGCGCTTTTGGCACCGCAGACATTCAATTGCTGGTAGTGGATATAGACGGCACGATCGCAGGTTTGTCAAATACCATCCGAGAACCAGTCAAACAGGCAATTTTGGCTGCCGAGTCGCGGGGAGTGAAAGTGGCCGTCGCTACGGGCAGGATGTACCGCTCAGCTTTGCGTTTTCACCGCGACATCGGCTCAACATTGCCGCTGATTTGCTACCAGGGCGCATGGATTCAAGATCACGCTACTCAAAAACGGCTGCGGCACTTGCCGCTGTCGAAACAAACTGCTCTGCAACTGTTAGATCATTTTGAAGAACCGCAGTTGCGACCCCTCCTTTCGATCCATTTCTACATTGACGATCAACTTTACGTGCCGGAAATTACCGCAGCTACCCGAATTTATGCGGAACGCTCGGGCATTGAACCAATTGTGATTAAAGATTTGCGGCGAGATATTCCGGGGGAACCGACGAAAGTTTTGGCTTTGTGCGAGAATCCGGGGGTACTCGACGGGTTGCTCAGCAGTATGCGGCTGCGCTACACGCCTGCGGAGCTTTATTTGACTCGATCCGTTGCTACTTTTTTTGAAGCTACGCATCCTTTGGCAAATAAGGGAGATGCGGTGCAGTATTTAGCGGAGGAACTTTTGGGTTTGCAGGCGGCGAACGTGATGGCGATCGGCGACAATTTTAATGATGTAGAAATGATTGCCTACGCGGGTGTGGGCGTGGCGATGGGCAATGCTCCTGATGGGGTGAAGGCTGCTGCTGATTGGGTGGCGCCGGATGTGGAGGAAGATGGGGTGGCGGCTGCGATCGAACAATTTGTTTTGGGCGATCGTTGATATTTGTAGCACCAATACCGCAGGGGCGGGTTTAGCGACATTTGGAAAAAATGTATATCAACTCGCCCCGACCCAGCGACACTTTATTATTATATAACTGTCTAGTTTTGAGTTCTATGCAATCAAATTTTGATTATAAAAAAAATCTACACTTTCGGATTTTTCGAGATTAAGTCGACTCAATTACTTTGTTTGCAACATCCGAATATTTATTTAACGAACCGCGAAGACGCTGAGAACGCAAAGGAAGAAATGAAGAAGACGGGGCGGGCTTACAGATCTTCTGGATGTAAATTTATAGATAATTTCAAATTCTTAAAAATGGGTTTCAACAGAAAGAGCACCGACGACTGGCCGTGTTTCGTCTCGGTGCTCTTACTGGTTCGCTCCTCACACGTCCATCAATATAGCTGACTCAGTAAATTGTGTCAATACTTTTTCCAAAAATTGTTTTTTGAGTCGGCTGCTGCCGGGGTGTCGGTGCGGTGGATCGAGGCTGAACCTTTGTCAGGCAGGGGTTTTGGTCGATCGCCCAAGGGTTGCCTCGATCAGAAAAATTTTACTTCAATTCCAGCAGCCAGTCCAAAATCAGAGCGTTGACTTCACTCGGCCGCTCGTCGTGGGGACAGTGGCCTGTGTTGGGAATGGAAACAAATTTCACTGGTTTATCGTTGGCTGCCAATTCTTGATAAATCTGGCTGCCGGCGATCGGCGTCCAGGGGTCGTCTGCGCCCCAAAGTACCAATAACGGACGATCGACTTTGGGCAGCAGTTCTGAGGGTTGAGGACCTGGAGGGGCTGTGAGAATCGAGGCAAACACTTGTTGAGCTCCGGGCTCGCAGGAGGGGGCGTGCAGGAGTTCTACGAGTTCGTCAGTGATGGCTTCGCGGTTCCCGTAGACTTGGCGCAGGGTGTTGCGGATGCGGTGTTTTTGGCGGATGTTGTTGAACATAAAGGGGCCGATCAGGGGCGATCGAACTAATTTAGTAAAAGTCCCCATTACTAATCGCAGCGGGAAATTCAGTTCGTCTGGCCGGTGGTTGAGCCCGCCAGCACAGTTGATTAAGACTGCGCCGGCTGATATTTCTGGATGGTTGGCGACTACCATCAAACTCAGCAAAGCGCCGATCGAATTCCCGACAAATACCGCCGGTTCCTGTACCAGATCCGCCCAGAAATCTCTCAGCAATTCTTCCCACAATTCCAGAGTGTAATCGAGGGCTGGTTTGGCGGAAGCACCGAATCCCAGCAAGTCCAGCGCAAATACACGATAGCCGCCGGCCGCTAGTGGGGGGATATTTTGCCGCCAATGTCCGATCGAAGCGCCAAATCCGTGAATCAAGATCAGAGGGCGGCCAGTTCCTTGGACGGTATATTGGATTTTGTGACCTTTCCAAGTCCAAATTAGCTTTTCAAAACTCGTTGCAGATACTAGCTGTTGTGCTGTCACGGCTCTTAATGTAAATTTTCGTTAACTTCTTTGATCATACCAGCACAATCCCTCTAAGGGCGGCCTCGGAGCAACGCTCCACACGAACATTCAACTCTTGAGAAGGATGGAAGATATCAGGTTAAATAAACATACTTCCTTCTTTCTTCCTCCTTCCTCCTTCTTGCTTCCCAATTTTTACTTTTTTTGTAGCAACCAATAAGTCATCATATTCCCCTTACCTTTTACCGGAATTACGCCTCGCCTCTCAAACAAATACTTATCTTTCAAAAGCTCATAAGTAACATCAGTAACTTGAATTCTGCCTGCAAAACCTGTAGCTTCCATCCTCGCGGCTACATTCACCGTATCTCCCCACAAATCATAGGTAAACTTGCTCACACCAATTACTCCCGCAACCACCGGCCCGGAATTGATGCCGACGCGAATTGCCAGTTTTTCCCCTGTCTCGGCGCACAACTTTGCTATTTTTGCCTGCATTCCCAAAGCCATTTGGGCGATCGCCTCGGCGTGATCCTGTCTCGGCGTAGGCAACCCCCCGACTACCATGTAAGCATCGCCAATAGTCTTAATTTTCTCCACACCGTACTTTTCAGCTAACTGGTCGAAGTGGGAAAAAATTACGTTTAAGCGCTTTACCAACTCGGTGGGAGACATTCTAGCAGACAACTCAGTAAAGCCAACAATATCAGCAAATAAAACACTTACTTGGGCAAAACTGTCGGCAATTGTACTTTGCTCCGCCTTCAATCGTTCTGCGATTGGTTTGGGTAAAATATTTAACAGCAACTTCTCGCTTTGTTCTTGTTGAACTTTTAGCGCTTCTTGCGCTAATTTGCGCTCTGTAATGTCAGAAACAGTACCCTCATAGTAGAGCAGCTCACCTTTTGAACCTCGAACAGCCCGAACATTTTCTGACACCCAAATCCGGCGCCCGTCTTTGCGACATACCATAGATTCAAATCCCGAAACGGCATTTTCATTATCCATAGCAGCCACAAATTCGAGGCGGCGTTCCGGGTCAACGTACAGTTGCTGAGCAATATTTTTAATCTCGGACATCAGTTCTTCTGGCGAGTCGTAACCGTACAATTTTGCCAAAGCTGGATTAGCGCTGAGATAGCCTCCTGAAGGCGTGCTTTGAAAAATGCCTTCCATCGCATTTTCTACAATGCTGTGATATTTTTCTTGGGCAATACGCAGCAATTCTTCTGCTTGTTTGCGCTGAATCAAAGAACCTAATTGAGTGCCGACCGCATTAAACACGTCTATAAATCGTGCGTCTTTCCCACCCGACGAACTTTTAAAGAAAACTAGCACTGCCAATACTTCATCGCCTACCAAAATCGGCACGCCAAAACCCGCTTTGAATCCGAGTTCTAGTGCTATCTGACTTCGGAAAAAATGCGGGTAGCCCCTGGAAATATCTTCTACCCATTCCGCTTGCTTGGATTCCCAAACTCGTCCCGGCAGCCCTATATTCCGGGCAAATGTCAGTTGTTGGCTTTGGGTGCGGAACGATTCCATGCTGGGGTTGCTCGCATACCAGCCGCGGGCAGATTGCAGCACAGTTGCTTCTGCATCGGGAATCCAAGCTTCTCCTACATCCCATCCGATTGTTTCGCCAACTTGGTGCAGAATTACTTCTAAAGCTGAGTGAAAGTCTACAGCTTCGCCGATCGCCCGCGTAGTTTCCAGCAAAAACCGGATTGATTCTTCAGCCCGCTGCCGTTCTGCAATTTCTTCCTGCAATCTAGAATTGCGATCGTGCAGTTCCCTAGCTTGCAGTTGCAGTTTGGATTGCAGCGAACGAAGGGAAAGTTGGTTTTGGACGCGGGCTAAGACTTCTTCTACTTGAAACGGTTTAGTAATATAATCCACTCCTCCTACTTGAAAAGCTTTAACTTTTTCCAGGACGTCATCTAGCGCACTAATAAAAATTACCGGAATATCTTTAGTTTTTTCGCTTAACTTTAACTGCTCACAAACTTCATATCCGTTCATTTGCGGCATATTAATATCTAGTAAAATTAGATCGGGAGGAGATATTTGTGCCCCTTGCAGAGCCAAGTGTCCGTTAATAGCCTTCCTGACATGATACCCATAAGATGTCAGCATAGTGGATAAAAGTCGCAAATTATCCGGCATATCGTCAACGATCAGAATGTCTTTAGGAGTCGCGGGTAATGGATGGTCGTTCATCATCATATAATTGAGTTAAATCGATAATGATATCTATCCGAAAATTATCGACTAAATCTGTTAAAGCGTTAGCGAGATTTGCCTCAGTTTCGGGAATTTCCTTGATCAGTTCGAGGATGCGGTTGTCGTCTACACAAAGTGCTGCTCGGTGCAACTCGACCACCCAGTCTGTGGGCATTACACTAAAATCCTCGGTGGTCAAACTTTTAAGCAGCGTCGGTGTTGAAAAAGAAGTAGATAAATTTTCTTTCTCATAAATATAACGCAGGTTGAGGTGATGCGCTATCTTTTCAAAGAGTACCTCTTCCCGAAACGGTTTACATATCAAATCGTTACAACCGGCAGACAAAATTATTTGTCGCTGCTCGTCAAAAGCACTGGCAGTCAAAGCAATAATTATTGTTTCTTTACCTTCTATAGTTTTCTTAATCTGTCTTGTCGCTTCATACCCATCCATCACGGGCATCAGCATATCCATTAATATCAAATGCGGCTTCCAAGTGGAATGCAAAGCAATTGCTTCTTGACCGTTAGTTGCTTCCAGAACTTCAAATCCCAGGGGGACCAGCAGCTTAAGCAGCAGTTGGCGATTTTCCCCTACATCTTCAACTATTAATATCCGATAAGTGTCTTGTCCGGCTTCTAAAGAAATAACTTGTTTAATCTGCGGTTTTTCTTGTTCATCACTTTCTGTTGCTAGGTTGACCCAAATATTAAAACTGAAAATTGTGCCTTGGTCTAGTTTACTTTCAACAGCAATATCACCTCCCATAATTTGGACAAACTGTTGGCTGATCGGCAACCCCAGACCAGTTCCCTGCATAGATTTTCGACCAGTTTCGGTTTGTACAAATGGCTTAAATAATGTAGAAATTTCTGAGGGAGAAATGCCGGGTCCCGTGTCGGCAATTTCAAAGCACAATTGGGATTTCTTTTGTTCGGCGGCGTCTTTTTCAGTTTTGTGGCTGCTGACCCGCAAAGTAACGGTTCCCTGCTGAGTAAATTTTATCGCATTGCCGACCAGGTTAATTAAAACTTGCCGCAATTTAGCTTCGTCTGTTTGAATATACTGCGGTAAATCATCGCCATTTTCAAAGATTAGGTGCAAGCCTTTTGAGTTGGCTTTTAGTTGCAGCATTTCTTTGAGACTGTTGAGAAGGTTGTAGAGATTGAAGCGGCTGGGATTGATAGTAATTTGACCTGCTTCTATTTTGGACATTGACAAAACATCATTGATGAGTTCTAGCAAATGTTCGCCACTGCGGTTAATAATTTCTATGTATTCTTTTTGTTCTTCTGTGATAGAACTATTGCGCGCCATGACTTGGGAAAAACCGAGAATAGCGTTGAGGGGTGTGCGGAGTTCGTGGCTCATGGAAGCTAGAAATTGGCTTTTGGCGCGGTTGGCAACTTCGGCGTTTTCTTTGGATTTAATCAGTTCGATGGACTGCCTTTGAGTGCGGGCGAGCAATTCCGCTTGCTGTAATGCTACTCCTAGCTGAGTACCTACATCAACTGCCACGTTGATTTCTGCTTCAGTCCACTGCCGGGGACCAGAATTTTGATAGGATGCTAGTAATCCCCAGAGCTTTTTGCCGGAAAAAATTGCTACAATAATGTAGGATTTAGCTTGAAATTTTTCTAGCAATTGAATGTAACAATTATCGAAACCTTGCTTGTAAATATCTGGGACACACAGGTAAGTTTTACCTTGGCTGTAGGCTCCGCCTTGGGTTTCTTGCAAATAGGTATCCCGTACTTCTTGTGAGGTGCTATCTAATCTTTTGACAACGCAAATTTCGCTATCTAAAGCGCCTTCAGTAAGGTTAGAATCGGCATCCTGTGCTTGGATGAAAGAAACCCACTTGCGGTCAAGCGATTCGGCTACAAATTCGCCACTCCAGTCTGGATTGAAACGGTAAATAGCGACTCGATCGCACTTCATGGTTTGGCGTAATTCTCGGGTTGTGGCGTGAAAAATTTCTCGGATATCTAAAGTTTGCCGCATTCTTTCAATGATGCGGGCGATCGCTCTTTGTCGTAAAGCACTTTCTTGCAGTTCGGTTTCTGCCTGCTTGCGTTCGGTAATATCTACAGCCATTAAAGCAATGCCGATCGCTGTACCGTTATCGTCAATTAGCTGAGTATTGTACCACTCGCAGATGATAATTCTGCCGTCTTTGGTCAGATTTTCGGTAGTGCCGCTGGATTTGGCATTCAAGTCATGATTGAAAATCTCAGATAATTGCGGGTGGTAGCTTTCAGGTACGATCAAATCGGAGGCGACTCGACCAATCGCTTCTTGCTCACTGTACCCAAAAATAGCCACGGCTGCGGGATTCCAAGTGATAATTTCTAAATTGAGGTTTAACTCGATAACTGCGATCGGCGTTTGCTGCAATAAAAACGAGATTCTTTGCTGCGATGCTAGCAGTTTCTCTTCGGCTAATTTGCGGTCTGTGATGTCATTAGCAGTGCCGAGAATTTGTTTGGGTTTACCATCGGCTGTTCTGAGAAATACTGTATCCCAACTGTGCATCCACCGCCATTCACCGTTTTTGTGTTTCATTCGGTATTGACATTCAATGACCTCACCGTCTTGGGCTTGATCCACTTTTTTGACGCTTTCCAAAAACTCTGGCAAATCATCGGGGTTGAGCAGCATTGGCATCATTGCTGTACCCATATCTTGTATTTCTTGGGCGGTATATCCGAGCATCGTAGAAATTTGTCGGTTGCTGTAGACATTCCGCTGTTCAATTACATCGTAAACATACAATAGGTTGGGATTGGAATCGGCGATCGCTTGAATGAAGTGCTGGCTCTCTCTGAGTGCGGATTCTGTTTGTTTGCGAACGCTAATATCTCGCGCCACGATAATCACTGAATCTGGAGTCAGCGGAGAAACTTTAGCGTCGAGGCAAACTTCACGCTCTCCGAGTCTAAAGCTATATTCAACATTGATGGTTTGCTTCGTTGTTAGAGCTTGTTGGATGGCATTTAATACTAAATCTGCTATAGGTTTCGGCAAGACTTCATGAGCGGTTTTGTTAATCATTTCGCTGGGAGGTTTCACCAAATTTGTTGATGCTGTCGGGGCAATTTTGATGCAGCGCCCTTCGGCATTTCTCACTAAAACTGTGTCAGTCATGGCGGCAAAAATCGCCCGTAATTCTGCTTCAGATTCTTGCAAAGCTTGCTCAGCGCGGACACGGGTGCGAATTTCTGCTTGCAGCACTTTATTTTGCCGATCGAGCTGCTGAATTCGGTTTTTTTCTCGTTCGATCAGTTTAGCTTGAGCGATAGCGAGCCCTACTTGAGCCGCCACAGCTTCTAATAAGTCGATTTCCTCGGAAGTCCATTCCCGGTAACGATCGCACTGGTGCAAGCCGATAGCGCCGTTTGCCCTGCCTTGGTAGGAAGTGCGAATTGCCAGCATCGATTTTAACCCAACCTTCTGGCAAATAGGTTGAGCAGCTTCCAACAGAGGGTCTGAATAAACATTGTTGGAGGCGATCGCCTGATCTTGTATCATCATTTGTATGACGTGAGGATTGCCCCAAATTGGAACGGGTATGTTCCAAAGAGATTCGTACCCGGGTTCGAGATACTCGGCCGCCAGAGGAATATTGACTTGGGGGGTAGTAACGTAAGTATGAATCAAACACCGATTGGCGCAGAATGCCAGACCGATTTGAGTTGCAGCTATTTGAAATATTTGTTCTGGCTGCAAGCTTGACCGAATTTCTTGAGTTATTTTTGCAATTAGCAATTCTCGCTGAACTTGCCGTTCTAAAGCAGCTTTAGCTCCTGCCATTTCTATTTCTGCGTGCTTGCGCTCGCTGATATCAAAAAGTACGCCATACCAAACAATATCGCCATTATCGCACATTTCTGGCCGAGAATTAGATTGCAGCCATTTGAGTTTACCCGACGGTGTAATAATCCGCCATTCAAAGGCAAAAGGTTCTAAAGTTTGGGCGCTAGTAGCAATTTTTTTTACCAGATATTCTTGGTCATCTGGATGATTTTGATAGAAGCACAAGTCGGGATTTCTTAATATTTCCTCACTCTCTAATTCGTAAATCTCCCGACAAGCATAACTAATATATTCAAACTTGAAACTTCCATCGGGCTGCCTTATAAATTGATAAAGAACTCCCGGTATATTGACGGCCAATTTCTGCAACCGTGCTTTGCTGTCCCGGAGTGATTGTTCTGTCAGCTTGCGAAATTCTACCTCTTGTTGCAGTTGGGCATTCTGCTGTTTTAATTGTTTTGATAGCTGTTGTATAGTTAATTGACTTTCGATCCGCACTAAAACTTCTTCCACTTGAAAAGGCTTAGTAATGTAGTCAACACCGCCGACTTCAAAAGCTTTAACTTTGTGAAAAGTTTCATCAAAAATACTCAAAAAAATAACCGGGATTTCCCTCGTCCTCTCGTTGGATTTCAGTCGAGCACAGACTTCATATCCGTTCATTTTGGGCATAGCAATATCTAGCAAAATTAAGTCTGGGAGAACAGTAAAATTAGCATTGACCGCCATTTCTCCCGAAATCGCCCGCTGAACTTTATACCCTTCTTTCGTCAATACGTTTGATATAAAACGCAGGTTGTGGGGCTGATCGTCAATAATTAAAATGTGAATATTTTCTTTGTCAAATATCATCTTTTGTCGGATCATTGTGAATTTTTTAGTGCAAGCAGCAGATTGAGGATTTAATAAATTTAGCGATTTCTTCCATCATAATTATTTTTTAAACCTTTTAAAACTCCGCAAATAGAGGATAAATTTTAGATATTAACTCATCAACTAACGCACATTATATTCTTTAAACTTATTGGGTGCTTGTCTTAAGGTTTCTCCTCAACTTAACCCTATTTAACCATATCTTATTTCCCAAACAAATCCGATTATTTGATGTCCTAATTAACTTGGCAGAACAACAATCCTCGCTTAGGCACTCCAAATCAAAGCAACCGGGTTTTTTAATTTTGTTCAAGGGCTGGGACAAAATATTTTCGTACAACCCGGTTGATACATCCAAAACAGTTTTTTACTTGACCTTAGCATTAAAATTCCCAGGAGAATAACGCAAGTTTATGGATATTCTGTTAACACATTCAAAGGGTTTTAGCAGAGATACACACCTGGGCATACCGCGAGGCGAAGAAACCGTTTTTTTTACTCTTGTCGCTGCAACAAAGTCTAGCGGTGAAAAACCTCGGTTTTGACGCACCCGCCCATCAGCCTTAAGATATTTATAGGTAACTAAGAGTATATAGCAATCCTCAATCATTTGTTAATTTCTTACTCCCGATCGGGTTCGGAGAGGGTTGGGGGTAGGGTAAAAATTTACGACTCCTGCAAGGATTGCTATAGATCCATTCACCCGCCTCCAAAGCCTAGGAAAAAAACTATTTTCTAGGTCTTTTCTATGCCAGCAATTCCTTAAGTTTAGCAAAATTTTGCTGGCTAAAGTAAATTTTAATTTCTAGTTCTTGGTCAGATTCCCACAGCAGCAGCATATTATCTTCGCCCAAGGCGATTTCGGGATTATTTAATTCAAGTGTTTGATATTTCACTTCGGGAATGCCTACGCGAATCACCAGTTCCGATTCCAACTGAGGATAGATGTATAATTGCTGTTGCAGATTGTCTAATTCTAGTTTATTAACAGTGTTGTTACGTTGGACAGGAGAATCGGGTATGTACCAATAGAGAGTATCTTCACGAATTTCGGGATTGACTATCACAAATGTTTCGTCAAAACGCTGGGGGTGCCAGTGAATTTCGCTCAGACCGCCGATTTGCGGAATCAGTCGCTCTACCCAGCTAATTTCTTTGCCGTTGAGGTTTCCCCACCACTGACTGATATTATCGAGATTGTCAGCATTTTCGGGGTGGCTGCTGCCGGACTGCCAGACTGTTTTTAGTTGTTGCATATACAGGTTCTCCAGCGAATTTAAATTTGAGATTGCAGGCTTTCAATTGGAGATTCATTCGTTATACAATAATTTTAATGGACTTACCAATTATTTACCACGAAGATTACGTTGTACCTCTGCCACCGGATCACCGCTTCCCAATGGCAAAGTTTGGGATGCTTTACCAGATGCTGCTCGCGGACGGGGTAGCAGATAAATCGCAATTTCACGCTCCCGAACTTCCCCCTCAAGAATGGATTGAATTAGTCCACGACCACTCCTATGTTCAAGCTTACTGCAACGGGACGCTTGATAACAAAGCGACTCGGCGAATTGGCCTGCCTTGGAGTCGCGCCCTTGTTAATCGCACTTGCACTGCGGTTGCAGGAACTTTACTAACTGCCAAGCTCGCTTTAGACTACGGTTTGGCTTGCAATACTGCAGGCGGAACTCATCACGCCTTCCCTGCTTTTGGGTCGGGTTTTTGTATTTTTAATGATTTGGCGATCGCCTCTCGCGTCTTACAAAAAAATGGTTTAGTTCGCAAAGTTTTAATTGTCGATTTAGATGTCCACCAAGGAGACGGAACCGCGGTAATATTCCAAGATGACAGTAGCGTTTTTACTTTCTCGATGCACTGCGAAGTCAATTTTCCCGGCACTAAACAAAAGGGCGATTTAGATGTACCTTTGCCTGTCGGTATGGAGGACGACGAATATTTACAAACATTGGATAAATTTTTACCAGATTTGCTGTCAAGTGTCAAGCCTGATTTAGTTTTGTATGATGCTGGAGTAGACCCTCATCACGGTGACAAACTGGGAAAATTAGCTTTAACTGATACGGGCTTATTTCGCCGGGAAATGCAAGTTTTGATGGCGTGTTTGGCTGGTGGCTATCCCGTTGCCTGCGTGATTGGCGGGGGCTATTCCGATGACGCTAAGGGGTTAGTTTACCGGCATTCACTGCTGCACCGAGCCGCCAGTCAAGCCTACAGGCAGTATCGACTTTGATCGAGAGTGGCCAGATTTCCGAAATAGGGTCGAAAAAACAGTCTCCCTCACCCAAACAAATAAAAATACTATTAGCGATCGCTCCAGCTTGCCAGATGGGTACAACTTGAGCTAAAAAGTTGTTAAACAAACAACGGTACTTATGTCGAAGGCCAGCGAGTCCAATCACCCCTATCCACTGCTGGTTGTCATTGTTAACTACCGAACCTCGAGTTTGACAATTGACTGCTTGCGCTCTCTAGTTAGCGAAGTTCAATCGCTGCCCGGTATGCGAGTCGCAGTTGGCGACAATGCTTCAGGCGATCGCTCCGTCGAAGAAATTAGTAGTGCGATCGCCTCAGAAGGCTGGAGCGAATGGGCATCCTTCGTTCCCCTAGACCGTAACGGCGGATTTGCCTTCGGCAACAACGCCCTGATCCGTCCCGCCCTCCAATCCACCAATCCCCCCCCTTACTTCCTGCTGCTCAACCCAGACACCATAGTCCGCCCCGGTGCCTTGAAAGCCCTCGTCGATTTCATGGACACTCATCCCGAAGCCGGCATCGCCGGCAGCCGCTTGGAAGACCCCGACGGCACGCCCCAGGAGTCAGCTTTTCGGTTTCACAACATCTTGACCGAACTCGATTTTGGTTGGCGCACAGGCTTTATATCCAAGTTATTAGCCAACTGGGCCGCAGCGCCTCCCATTTCCCAAGAAACCTGTCAAACTGATTGGGTAGCTGGAGCCAGCATGATCGTCCGTCGCGAAGTATTTGAAAAGATTGGCTTGATGGATGAAGCTTATTTCATGTACTGCGAAGAAATGGACTTTTGTCTGCAAGCGAACAAAGCTGGCTGGACTTGCTGGTACGTACCCGAAAGTCGCGTTGTGCACTTAGTCGGCCAAAGCTCAGGCGTCACTGATACCAAAAAGCCCGCCAAGAGGCTGCCTACCTATTGGTTTGATTCCCGGCGTAGGTACTTTATCAAAAACTACGGCTTGGTTTACACAGCATTAACTGATGTATCCTGGGCTTCGGGTTTTGCAGCCTGGAGGGTGCGCCGCGTACTTCAAGGCAAACCCGATGGCGATCCACCACAATTACTGAGGGATTTTGTATTAAATAGTGTATTTTTTAAGGGGGGTAAGATTGAAAAATCCAAAAACTTTTAAAGGGAGTTGGTAAATCGGTCAAAGCCAACTAAACCAGGTTAACCTAGGCAAGCAAAATATCTTATGATGCAGCCGATAAATTAGTATTCTCGATCGATAAAACCGGATTGCTCCTTCCTCAAAAACCTGATAGACCCATTAATATCGTCGGCATCTACCAATAGAGTAAACAAAAAATAGTGTGAATTAGAGCTTATGGTCACTGAGCAAAACTTAATCACCAGTGAAAATCAAGTAGAAGACCCCGCCCTGGGACTATGGCAGCAAATTAAAGAAGACTGGATTGCTCATGGTCGAGATTGGACAAAACCGGGATTTCGCGCCGTAGCAGTGCAGCGTTTTGGCGTCTGGAGAATGCAAATAGAACCGAAATTACTGCGAGCGCCTTTGAGCATTATTTATCGATCTCTCTACCGAAAAGTCCGCAATAGTTACGGGATAGACTTGCCTTACACTGTGAAACTCGGGCGGCGCGTGGTGATTGAACATCAAAACGCTATTATTATTCACGGATATTGTACGATCGGCGACGACTGCATTATCCGCCAAGGTGTAACGTTGGGAAACCGCTATTTGGACAAGCCGCTAGAATCCCCTCAATTGGGCGATCGGGTTAACGTCGGCGCTGGTGCAAAAATCCTCGGCAAGGTCAACCTAGGAGACGACGTAAATATTGGTGCCAATGCTGTAGTTTTATCAGATATTCCAGCCGGTCAAACTGCTGTTGGTATCCCTGCCAAAATTATCAAATCCCGGCCTGCGGAAAACAACGCTTAAATCATTTTCTTCCTTATGGCTTCTGCTATAACTCTGCGGACATTAAATAAATCTCCCTAGTCAAGTTAGAGATTCTTCTTCAGGTAAACTGCCCAAACAGGGACAATTGTCAACATCATCAAAAAAATGCACAAACAATGGTTGAGTCAATCACTAAGTCAATCATTTCTGCTACAGAACCAGACTGGAGCCGCGAAAAACTTAGCAAGTGGTGGGAACCGAGTCGCCAACTGCTTAAATCTATCCGCAACTATCAAAAGTGGCAGCATCAGGGTGGAATTGGAGGATATATTTTAGGCCGTTGGAACGTGATCCAGCATCGATTTTGGAGCGTTGTCACTGCAACAGACATCCCTTTGAACTGCCAAATACAAGGAGGACTGCTGCTGACTCATCCTAATGGCGTGGTCATTCATCCCAGTGCTTCCATTGGTCCTAACTGTCTGATTCTTCAGCAGGTGACAATTGTTGCTGATGTCAAAATCGGTGGTCATGTCGATATTGGTGCAGGAGCTAAAATTATTCGCTCCGTAACGATCGGCGATCATGCTTTGATTGGTGCTAATGCTGTGGTGATTTGTGATGTGCCACCGGGTGCAACTGCCGTGGGAATTCCCGCAAAAATCATCGAAAAAAAAACCCAGGAAGTCTGAAAAATAATTTCTAGAAGTCGCAGAGAAATTATGAAATTAGCTGGACTTTTATTAAAATATAAAACGAACTACTCAGTAGTCGCTTTCAAGAGGTAAAACTTGAAAGAAATTGGATTAGTTGCGAGCAGCTAGGATTTGGGATTTAAAATTAAATAAAAAAACCGTGGCTTTCAGTCGCGGGAGCGTCCAAAAGCTCAAGTTTTCTCCCTCACTTTTCAAGCTGGTTTCAATTTTTCGAGTACCAACTCAGCGCGCCGCCGTGCCACTTTTTCCCACGTAAATTCCTGTGCCCGCTCGCGGGCAGATTTACTCATCCGAAGCCGCAAATCGGCACAACCAGCTAACTGTTGCAAGCCTGTCACTAGCGCTTCTTCATCATAGGGCGAAACAATTATGCCATCTTTGCCATCTCGGACAACGCCACCTGCTCCCATAGGTGAAGTTAAAACTGGCAAACCGTTAGCCATCGCTTCATAAGTAACCAGCGGGCTGCCTTCTTCCAAACTGGGAAAGGCAAAAAAGTCAGCTTCGCGATAAGCAAGGGCAATATCGCTAGTGTAATCCCTATGAATTACATCTGAGCGTGCTAAAATGCTGCTGCAAGTTTCAGCAATTGCTGGCTCCATACTTCCGCAAAGCAGTAGTCTGCCTTTAATTCCTGCTTTTTCCCAAGCCCGCAACAGTAAATGAGCTCCTTTTCTGACGCAAACGCTGCCCGCAAAGATAACAGTAATCGTGTCTGATAGTGGCTTCTCGCTCACAAAAGGCGGGAAGCGCTTGGGAGACCACCCGTAACTGGTAAGGATCAGTTTATGTTCGGGAACTCCCGCTCCCATAAAAGATTTTTTTACCTCGGGACTCGGACAAAAGATGAAATCAGCCAAACTAATTTGTTCATCCTCTTCCTGAATGGTATCGGCAGTAATTGGGTGTTGGGGATCGATTCCCAAGCGATGGTAAGCATCATCAATAATAAATTTAGCCGGCTTTGTATAGCAGTTGATCCGCTCCAAAAGAATGGGTGTGCTCTCCTGTTTAACTTTCCTAAAGGTTTCGATCGAAGTGTTAGGCCACAAGTAAATTGCATCAAAATCCTTAACATCTCTGAGGAAAAGCTTTTCTGTACAATTTCTAGGTCTGTCAGCGCTGCGGTAATATAGCCATTTGAGGTATCTGGGTACAGCTTCTACAAGATTCGGTCTGCGACATGACGGATCGCAATTCGGAACAATCATGCGGACTTTAAAGTCAGGGTAGTTCCACTGTTCGCAGAGTGAAAAAAATGTATGGCTGGCTCCCAGGTTCGTACAGTAAAGTGCGAAGAAAGAACTTAAATTTAGCATTGTTAACTAAGCTCTACTCAACATGATCTGTGTGGCTCTTAATACAGAATAGGTTAGAGACAGTTTAACACCAAAAACCGCAGATTAAGGTAAGTTAGCAATATAAAGATATTGTAAACTTACCTTGAGTGTCACTAAAATATTAAAATAGCAACTCGCAAGTCGAATTCAAGAGGTAAAGGTTGAAACAAATGGGATTAGTGGCGATCGGACGAAATGAAGGGCAGCGCCTCCGCCAATGCCTAGTCTCCGCCACCGACAAAGTTGCCCGCGTCGTCTATGTCGATTCCGGCTCAACAGACGGTAGCCTAGAGTTAGCCCGATCGATCGGAGCCGATACAGTAGAACTAGACTTATCTATACCGTTTACCGCAGCACGTGCCAGAAACGAAGGCTTTGCCCGCTTGCTGGAACTAGGGCCAGACATCGAATTTGTGCAATTTGTGGACGGTGACTGCGAAGTAGTTGATGGATGGATCGATCGAGCCTACAGCGAACTCGTGGCCAAACCAGACGTAGCAGCAGTCTGCGGGCGCAGGCGCGAACGATACCCCGAAGCAAGCATCTACAACCAATTGTGCGACATCGAGTGGGATACCCCCATCGGCGAAACCAAAGCCTGCGGTGGCGACTCCATGATGCGCGTAGCAGCATTTGAGCAAGTCGAAGGTTTCAATCCCACACTAATAGCCGGCGAAGAACCCGAACTGTGCTTGCGGCTGCGCCAAAAAGGTTGGAAAATTCTTCGCTTAGACGCAGAAATGACCCTGCACGACGCGCAAATGATCAGTTTCGCTCAGTGGTGGAAGCGCGCCCAAAGAGCCGGTTACGCCTACGCCGAGGGTTCCTGGATGCACGGCAGCGAACCAGAGCGCCATTGGGTCAAAGAAACCCGCAGCACCTGGTTTTGGGCCTTAGTCTTGCCAGCCCTAGCCTTGGCAATGACATGGCCGACAAAAGGCTGGAGCTTGTTACTATTGAGTGGCTACCCCTTAGCAACCTATCGCACCTATAACTATTATATAAAGCATCGGTACCTCACAACTAAAGAGGCAGCCATCTACGCTTTGTCATGTGTATTAGCCAAATTTCCCCAGCTACAAGGTCAAATCCAGTTTCACCAGCGCCGATTGCTGGGGCAGCAGAGCAAGTTGATCGAATACAAAACAACCAACTCTATTAATTCAGCCAGCTAGAATTACAGCTAACGTCCCAGAAGATCCACCCCTAAGTAGCAAACAAATGAGCGATCAAAAATTAAAAGTTTTACTAATTGTAGAGCAGTGCAATCCTGACTGGGCATCAGTACCTTTGGTGGGCTACAATTTTTTTCAACAAATAAACAATTTAGTTGATGCAACACTCGTTACCCATATTAGAAATAAACCCGCTCTTGACAAACATCCAGAATACAAAAAAATATTCTACCTTGAGGAAGGAAAGTTAACCAAACAATATTATAAAATCGTCGAAAAAATTACCGCAAACGGGCGCGTAAATTGGCCTCTTTATAATGCCTTAAGCTACCCAATTTATGAAGAATTTAATCAACAAGTATATCAAAATTTTAAAGGAAAAATCCTCAACGGAGATTATGACATAGTTCATGCAATTACCCCGATGATGCCGCGGTATCCGTTTAAGGTAGTCAGTGTGTGCCAGCAGACTCCTTTTATTCTAGGACCTGTGAATGGGGGCATTCCCTTTCCACCAGGTTTTCAAGAAACTGCCAGACAAGAATTTGCTCAATTCAACTTTTTGAGAGCAGTTGGTCGAGCATTAATTCCAGGTTATGTAGAAACTTACAAAAAAGCTGACAAAATCTTAGCAGGTTCAACATATACTTTAAATATGCTCAAGGATTTGTTTGCAATACCAGATCAAAGAATTGATTTGTTCTACGAAAATGGCATTTCGGAGAATTTTTTAAATCAGACAAATATCCTCGATCGAGATGCCAGCCAGATCAATTTGCTTTTTGTTGGTCGATTAGTTCCTTACAAATGCGCCGATATAGTCATTGAGTCTATTGGGAAGTTAGAGCAGGCAATTCAAAGTAAAATCCGCTTAACCATAGTAGGAGAAGGTTCAGAAAGAAATAAATTGGAAACCCGAGTCCAGGAACTTAATTTAGGGGAAATAATCAGCTTTGCGGGATGGGTAAATCAACAAGAAACTCTGGATTATTACAGGAAAGCAGATATTTTTTGCTTCCCTTCCATCCGAGAGTTCGGCGGCGCAGTGGTAATGGAAGCTATGGCTTGTGGCCTTCCCTGCATTGTTGCCAATAATGGCGGTATTGGTGAATACGTGAATGAAGAAACTGGTTTCAAGATAGAGCCGATTTCTAGAGAGTATCTCACCCAGGAGTTGACAAGTAAAATTAAGCTGTTGGTCGAAGATGATCGTCTGCGGGAACGTATGTCAGCTAAAGCGATCGAAAAAGCCAGAGAATTTGCGTGGGAAAACAAAGCCATAAAAATCGTCGAGATTTACGAAAAAATGCTCGGTGAGAAAAGTGTTAGTGCATCGACATAGTAGAGCGATATTGTTGAGTGAAAAATTAGAAAGCAGGTACGAAATGAAGGCAAAAATTGGATACTTTATTCCACAATTCCCTGGCCAAACACACATCTTTTTGTGGCGGGAGCGACAATTTCTTGCAGATCTGGGAATTGAAACAGATTTAGTATCAACTCAACCGCCCCCCAGAGCGATCGCTTCTCACGTATGGGCAGAAGAAGCTCAAAAAAATACTGTTTATCTATTTCCCTTTGCTGCGAAAGATTTTATTAACTCATTCCTAGAGCTTCTCAAAGCTGGTCCCGCTGCATGGTGGCAATGCCTTGCAGTTATTGCCAAAGCGAGTGGCACATCCTTATCTGAAAAGGTGCGACTCTTGGCATGGATTTTTGTGGCTGGCAAACTAGCAGGCTTAACAAAAACAAAAGGTTGGTCTCACATCCACGTTCATTCCTGTGCCAATGCCGCCAATATAGCCTTATTTAACTCAATTCTTACAGGCTGTACTTACAGTATGACTCTTCACGGACCTACTCTAGAAGTGTACGGGTCAAATCAGGAACAAAAATGGAAAAATGCTGCTTTTGTGATCGTGATATCTCAACTGCTTCTCAATGATGTCAAAAATAAATTAGCGAACTTTCTTCCCAAACAATTAGCTGTTGCTCCAATGGGAGTTAATTTTGCAGAAATTAAACGCAGCAGCTCTTACACGCCTTGGCAAGAAGGAATTCCGTGCAAGATTTTTGCTTGCGGTCGCCTCAACCCGGTGAAAGGTCACAAATACTTGGTTGAGGCGGTAGAATTGCTGCGAAATCGGGGATTTGACGTGAGGCTGCAAATTGCAGGCGAGGATGAACAAGGGGGCAGCGGATATCACCAAGAGCTACAAAAAATGATTGAAGACAAATCGATGTCCGAATGCGTGGAGCTACTTGGGGCTGTTTCGGAACAGGCAATTCGCCAAGGTCTAGAAGCAGCTCACGTTTTCGCTTTGGCAAGTTTGAATGAAGGAGTTCCGGTTGCTGTGATGGAAGCAATGGCGATGGAGGTTCCGGCGGTAGTTACTAATGTAGGCGGAACTTCTGAGCTAGTAGATGACGGCGTGGATGCTGTATTAGTCCAATCAGAAAAACCCGAAGAAATGGCAGATGCGATCGCCAATCTCCTCAGAAATCCAGAACTTGCTCTGAGTATCAGTCAGGAAGCTCGGAAAAAAATCATCGCCAAATTTAGCCACGGCCGCAGTGCAGAAACTTTAGCTCAGTGCTTGGAAAAACTTGGAATAACTAACCCGTCTTAGTGATTCCAAAGAAAAAATTTAATCCCAGAGTACATAAATCTAGTTGAGTCCCATACAAGTTATGCGAATTTTAATTGGTGCTCAGAACGCCTCAACTAAATTCGGCGGCGAGTCATTGCTGCCGCTCAACTACTTTCGGATACTTCGATCGCGCCAACTAGAGAAATGGTTAGTGGCGCACGCCCGCACCCAAGCAGAACTCACAGAGCTGTTTCCACAAGAGCGCGATCGGATGCACTTTGTACCCGACACTTGGCTGCACCGACTGCTTAACAATTGCGGGCGATTTATCTCTGAAAGAGTGAATGACTATTCTTTTGGGCTTCTCACTCACTTGTACACCCAAGTGCTACAGCGTCGTATTGTCCGGCGGCTCCTGAGCGAACAACTAATTGATGTTGTACACGAACCGACACCAATCTCGGCAACAGTTCCTTCGTTGATGTTCGGATTGGGAGTGCCGATAGTTATCGGTCCGATGAACACGTCGGTTAAATTTCCTCTGGCTTTTCGATCGCGCCAAAATCCGACCATCGATGTTTTCCTCGCGATCGCTCACGAGTGCGTCGATTTCTTCCATCGTCTTTTTGCCGGTAAAATCAAAGCCGAGACGCTGTTACGGGCAAAGGATCGCACAAAGCAGGCACTTGCATCTGAGGTGCAGGGTAAAATTATTGAACTTGTGGAAAACGGCGTGGATTTCTCGGTGTGGCGATCGGACTCTAGCTTATCAAGAGCAGCGACCCGGCAGGTTCATTTTATTTTTTTAGGCAGGCTGATCGACTGGAAAGCTGTAGATGCTGCTGGAAGCCTTCGCCGCCGTCGTCGCTCAAACCGATGCAGTCTTGGAAATTATCGGCGATGGCGATCTCCGAGGGGAACTCGAAGCTCAAACAGCTCGTTTAGGCATCGACAGCAGCGTTGTATTTAGTGGCTGGCTGTATCAGGAGCAGTGCGCTATCAAACTGCAACAAGCTGATGCACTGGTGCGGCCGAGTTTGCCGGAGGGTGGAGAGGCAGTGGTGATGGATGCAATGGCCGTGGGGCTGCCCGTCATAGCAACGAACTGGGGCGGTCCAGGGGATTATCTGAATTCCAGTTGGGGTATTTTAGTAGAACCCGCTTCTAAAGAAGGATTTGTCCAGGGACTGACAGATGCGATGCTCAAGCTGGCTCATTCACCAGAATAGTGGCAGAGTATCGGTTGTGCGGGAGGGGAACAAGTCCGGCAGCATTTTGATTGGGAACGCAAAGTCGATCGAATACTTGAAATTTATCAACAAACGATCGACGATTGCTCGAAGCATTAAGTAGCCGACCATTAAAGCATAAAGCAGCAGCTTTCACGTGGAGAGCTGCTGCTTGGGGGTGCTAAAAAAGTAGGTGGCGGTCCAAAGACCCCCCTCTACATCCTAGCGATCGAAAAACGGGTTAACCCGTTTGTGTGGTTAACCCGCGAGCTTGGAAACCTGCAGATCAATTAGTTTTGCACTACCAGCTTAACGTTGGCATTTTGCAAACCGCGCTGCTTGACTGCGGCCAAGGTCTTGTTAACTGCGTACTTCTGGTTGATGGAGTTGATTAACTCAGTTTGATTGTGTTTTTTGGCGACGCCCCAGAGGTCGGCAATCAGGTCAAAGGAACCATCGCTATTGCGAGACCAACCGAGGTCATATTCGCCTTCGAGAATCGCTACGATGTCGGAGCGAACGCGCTGACCGTTATAGCCACGAACATCAGCTTCTGACTTGACTGAAATGCCCAAGTCGCGCAGTGAAGCTTTCAGGATTTCGGCATCGGTGATTTTGGTACGCAGAGTGCTAAAGTGAGACATTGGATTTCCTCCTAATAAAACTGAGAGAGAAACAACAACGGTCTGGATTTAACGGTGCCGCTGGGCGGCTCTTGAATCGAACTGCTAGCTGTTGCTAGCCTTTGCTCCTGTTTGGACCAGGAGAAAGCTTTTAGAATTCCATTCGCTGGTATTCAGCGACGGAAGACGCAGCGGGCCGTGCACGCTGTCTAGCCCAATCTCGAAGGGCGGTGACCTGTTCGGTCATTGTTTTAGACAGTGGCATTGTAGATTTAATGGCCGCGATGATGTCTAGCTGCGTAAACTCTCGATCTTGAGCGAAGGCTTCGTACATTGCGGCTACTAGCGCTTGCTCAATCTCTGCACCTGAAAAGCCCTCGGAAACATTGGAAAGTTGCTCTAAATCGAAGCGAGTAATTTCCCGACGCCGCTTTGACAGGTGAATCTTAAATATATCTTGGCGTTCTTCTTTGGTAGGCAGATCAACAAAGAAGAGTTCGTCGAATCGGCCTTTCCTCAAGAATTCTCCCGGCAACCGCTCGATTCGGTTGGCTGTTGCCATTACGAAAACAGGGGAAGTCTTTTCTTGCATCCAAGTTAGGAAGGAACCGAAAATCCGGCTAGAGGTGCCTCCGTCTGAGTCGGCCGAACCAGTGCCTCCTGCAAAGGCTTTGTCTAGTTCGTCGATGAATAGGAGGGCTGGAGAGATGGATTCTGCTGTTTTGAGGGCATTGCGTAGGTTGGCTTCAGATCGACCCACCATCGAGCCGTCGTAGACTCTACCCATATCTAGCCTTAGCAGGGGAAGTCCCCAGAGGCGGGAGGTGGTCTTGGCAATCAGCGATTTTCCGCATCCCGGTACGCCGAGAATTAACATCCCTTTTGGTTGGGGCAGACCGTATTCTCTCGCCCTTTCTGTAAAGGCGTTGGAACGCTGTCTCAGCCACCGCTTCAGCTCTTCTAAACCGCCGACTGCATCCAGGGTTTCGTCTTCTTCAATAAACTCTAGAATGCCGTTGCGCCGAATTAATTGCTTTTTCTCCGAAAGAACTATGTCTACTTCTTCTTCTGTGAGGCGCCCAGTCGAAACTTGGGCTTTACGATAAACTTTTTCAGCTTCGTCCTTGGTCAATCCCAAGGCTGCTTTTAAAAGTTTTTCTCGCGCTTCTGTGGTAATGCGTCGCGATTTCGTTTGCTCCAACTGACCAGACAATACTTGGTTTAGTTCCTTCATGTCGGGCAACGCGAAGTCTAATACCACTACTTCCTTTTCTAGCTCGATCGGAATTTGCTGCAAAGGAGACATCAGTATAATTGTCTTTTGCGTTCCTTTGAAGTTGGCGATCGCATCGCGCAACCATCTCGTTACCGGAGGAGAATCTATAAAAGGATGTAAATCTTTGAAAATGTAGATGCTAGCGTTACTGTTGGGTTCTCGCTGCCTGATCACCCATTCAATTGCTGCCTCTGGCGAGACGGTGTTGTGTTGGGTGGTGGTGCGGGGTTGACCATACTCCACAATGCCGTGAGTTACAGTCCAGATAAATACTCGTCGCTGTGGTTTTGCTTGAGCTATTGTCGAAATTGCTTGCTCACACCGCTCTTCCTCGGATGTCACGAGGTAGATCAGAGGATATTGAGCTTGGATTAGAATACTGATCTCTTCTTGCATAGTCCTCGACCCACTAGAGACGGTGCTATCTTTGCTGAATCTCAATGCTGCCCTTCGCCCTATTACTGAAAATTTCAGTTTTAGCTTTTTGGGGAAGCAAGGCATTCTTAGCAGGGAACCAATTCTTCCTCTCCCGGTTTGGCCGTGCTGGCACTGACGCCGGACACCTGCTTTAGTGGAAGATCCTGTTCAGCCAATACGCTCGGCTGACTTGTTACGGATGCCAGTTCTCCATCTCGCATTACTACTGAACCCGTGCATTCTGGACAGTTGTATACCCGATGGGTTTGTCCGTAGGAGGCTTCTACTTCGTCAACCAGTTCGGGATTTCCTAGGTAGAAGACAATTGCCCTTTCTGCAATTGATGACATCGGTTCAGTTTCGACTGCGGCTCGGATTTTGAGCTGGCGATGCAGTTCTGGTGGAAGATACAATGTAACTTTTTGCTTTTCTTGCATATGACAGTGAATTGACTTACCCGGGTATGTATATCAGATTAGCCGCTTAATTCTTTGCTGTCAAGCCTCTATGCAGCTTTAGCGTCATGTTGTAATATTTCGTTACATTTTAGGTAAATCTGGGCCTTTTAACAACGAAAAAGTTAGGGGTGTAGCTGATGAGGCCGAGGTGCAGCGGCAGGTATGGGTAGCGTCAAGGACGATCGACCAACTATAAATATGAACAATAGATATATAGGAGTAGGGCCAACAAATCCTTTGAGCCAACGTCTGGGGTAAGGTGCGCCATAAACACCCAGCCCGCTCATGAGGTTACTAACTTTGGGCGTTTTTATTTTGAAACCAAACTCCCCCAAACAGTTTTTATAGCTTTAAGTGTGCAAAATCCGAACGTGAAATAACCGTTTTCGGATTTTGATCCGGCTCAGATTTAACACACCTTGACAGCGCTAGCGCTCATCACCCTACCGTTAGACTTTTTGGATGACATTGTGTAAGCTGTTACGCACTTAATTTTTTTGCCCAAATGCTCGCTAAAAGGACTCTAGGCTGCAAAATATTAAATTTAGATGGGTGTCAGCTTATCTTTAATATCAAGTCCGGTAGCACCGGACTTGTATGGTGGGCGTGGGAGCGCAATTAGCAGCCGCACGCTGGCCACCAATGA
>NZ_JAUBQN010000057.1:0-29454 GCF_036701295.1 Microcoleus harperi Pol14_C6
GATCTTATCTTCTCTGCTTGACACTCACTCGTGAGGGTCCGTAACATGATACCTCATCTTTCTGATAAAGGCTATAGTAGCGTCAGAAGTCTCTCCATATGTAAAATTTAACTTTAGCTGAGTCCCACTGGTGTTTGTTGCTCTCGGTTCAGAGATGGTTAATTCTAGATTTACATTGGTGAGGTAAGCTTCTATAAAATTCGCCTGGTTTATATATGCTCTTTCAAGATTTGCATCTGTGAGATCCGCTGCTATGAGGTGTGCCCTTTAGAGATTCGCGGATTGAAGATTGGCTTCTGTTAAATCAGCACCGCTTAAATCAGCACTACTCAAATCAGCACTACTCAAATCAGCGCCAGATAAATCAGTGTCCGAGAAATCAGCACGACATAAGTTAGCACCGCTTAAATTAGCGCCACACAAGCTAGCACCACTCAAATAAGTGAGAGACAAATCAGCACTACTCAAATCAGTATTCGACAAATTAGCATCACATAAATTAGCACCTCTCAAGTAAGCACCAGACATATCAGTGTCGCACAAATCAGCACCGCTTAAATTAGCACCACTCAAATCAGTCTTCCACAAATTAGCACAAGTAAAATTAGCACAAGTAAAATTAGCACAAGTAAAATTAGCACCACTCAAATCGGTATTGCTTAAATTAGCACCGCTTAAATTAGCACGCTTCAAATTAGCACCACTCAAATCGGTATCGCTTAAGTAAATACCTGAGAAATCCCTTTTGCCTGTTTGGTAATAATTTAAAAGTTCCTGAGTATCCATATCGTGAGTGAGCCTCTACAACCAAATCAAAAATTATCAATATTAACTTAACGTCGGCAGACTTCCAGCACCGATCGCACTAAGTTCTTACAGTTTAGCACTTGTACGATGCGTCAGGGAAAATAAATCTCCAATTTGAGAATAGGACTTGCGAGGAGGCAGTGTTATCGAACCTTTAGCTAACGAGACCGAGGTTCAATAGCAAAATTAGCCATTTTAACCAGTTTAATCACAAGCTTAGATGTAGGGTGCATCAAATTGAGAGTAATTTTAGATGAAAGAATAATTTTACTTATGACACACCCTACATCTTACAAATGCGATGACCCTACCTTCTCACTGGCTGAAATCCCTGCACAAAACTCACCCAGCGTGGTACTTTATCACCTGTAATATCTAGGATGGGAATGTTGAAACTTCTGACAGCAGGGCGACCGACTTCACCAGCCGAAAAAGTCACATTCGTAGGTTCCGACTTACCTAAACCATAGGCACTAGCTATTTGATTAGCAAGTCGGCAGGTTATTACAAAACTTCCCATATTAATCGTGCCACCCCCAGCCTCGTAATTCCATGTAATACCGGGTGTTAAAGTCCCCTCCTGACACATAAAGTGAGTGACTTCAAACATTTTGGCAATGTGAACGTCATATCGCCTTAAGCGTCCTCCATACGCCGATGCTGTGGTATCACTTTCTGGTACTACAATCGATCCAAATCCTTCGTCAAAACCAAGATCCATCGGGAGTGCTGTGGAACTTGTGACCGGTTGACTCGCTTGAGGTTGTACGCGAGTCGGTGACATCTGTATTGGTTTGACAAATTGACTATTAGCGCGAATAAAACAACCTTGCGCCGCACCAGCAGCGTAGCTTTTTCCTACAAAAAGCCAAGGTAAACCCCTGGTATCCCGGAAAGTAACACCAGCATTACCAGGAAAGCTTTCAAAACGTTGTTCCTGTTTTAAAACACCAACTACAGACCAATTAAAAACATCAAATGGAGTGCGGTTGTCAACACGCATAAATTCTTCAAAAGAAGAATTCATGCGACAATTTAACCCCTTTGGGTCTGAGTCTACTACTTCCCAATAAGTATGATAATTTCTTCCTATATAATCCCCTTGATTATTAGGAGTTGGTAGAGGTGCAGTAGATCCCAGTTTAGCTGTTCCTAATACCAGCAGAGTTGCAAGAGTAATGGTTTTTAATTCTTTTAACATGGGTATCACTTTTTAAACACTAAATTTAGTGGCAATCAAATTGCGATCGCACTTCTTCAACAATCTAGCTCCCCCCTCATGGGATGAAAAGCCGATTCACCCCCATATAGCCATTAATATTAAGCACACTCTCAATTAGACCTTCAACACAAAGTTCTCGATATTCTGAATCATTCATTAATCTATCAGTATTGCCAACCGCAATCACAGGAGGTGAATTGGTTGAAAAGCCTGCACAAAATTCATCCAGCGCGGAACTTTATTTGTAATATCTAAAATTGGGAGAGAATGACTCCTCGATCTTGGCGGCCCAGGTTCTTCCTGAGAATATTCGATAGCACTACGCTCTGGTTTTCCTAAACCATAAGTATTAGCAATATCGCTAGCCAACTGACAGTTTATTCTGAATTGCCCCATGTCAATTTTACCATTCCCGGCGCGGTAATACCAAGTTCTACCGCCAGCGTGGGGTATCTCCTGACAGTCCGAATATGTCACCTCAAACATCTTGGCGATATGCACGTCATAGAGGCGCAACTGATCCCCATAAGCAGATTTTGTGGTATTGGTTTCTGACACCGTAAGGGTATAAGTTCCTCCGCTCAAGTTCAAGATAATCTTCAAGGGAAATACTCAAGACTCGTCGAAAGTAGGCGGCACGGCGACCCATATTAAAGTAATTAACAGACCGGCAGTTAGTGGCACTCACCAAACGTTTAAAGAACAAGTGCTCGGAGGTAGCGAGTTTGGCAGGGAGTCAAATCTTACCACGCTCAATCGAGATGCGACAACTCCCCTGCTGCAAGTCTTAGGCAAGAACGGCATTGATTATGCCACATTCGCTCAAGTAGCCAATCAGAAAACGGTGCGCGTTGTTCCCGTCAACGGTGCGACGCCGGATGCTGGTAACTATCCTTACAAGCGGCAGTTGTACTACGCTTACAAAAATCCTCCTAGCCAAGCAGTTAAGGATTTCTTGGGCTATGCGACTTCTTCGTAAGGACAGAAAGCTATGCTGGCCGGAAATTGAGCCTTTGCAAACGTCCGACCTTCAGTGAAATAGTCCACCAGACAGAAGTCTGGCGCTACACAAGCTTGCGTCCGCGCAGGCGGACTTCTTCTTTAACCCACGTAGGTGGGTTTTGTGTGTAGACGCGGTTTCCAACCGCCCGCAACCCTACAAAACTCAAAATACTATTCATTTGTCATTGCTGAACTGATAGGCTAATATTCGATGTAATTTAAAACTTAAGGTTTTTCTGTGAGCAAAAGTCGCGAACCAGTCGAAAGTTTACTTCTCTACTATTTATTCAAATGGTCAATTGTCAGCCCGATGCTGCACCTTTACTTTCGAGGCCGCATCTACGGTGCAGAAAATGTTCCGACAGAAGGGCCTGTGGTAGTAGTCAGCAATCACGCCAGCGATTTTGACCCGCCGATTTTGTCGAATTGCATGAGGCGGCCTGTCGCATTTATGGCAAAGGAAGAGTTATTTAAAGTTCCTATTTTGAAGCAGGCAATTACGGTTTACGGTGCTTATCCAGTGAAGCGGGAAAGTGCCGATCGCAGTGCAATTCGCTCCGCTATCAATTCTTTAGAAAATGGCTGGGCGACGGGTGTATTTTTGCAGGGAACTCGCACCCCAGACGGCAGAATTACTGAACCGAAATTAGGTGCTGCTCTGATAGCTGCTAAGGCAAAAGCGCCGCTGTTACCTGTTAGTTTGTGGGGAACTCATGCGATTTCGTCCAAAGGTTCGGCAGTGCCGCGTCCGGTGCCGCTGACGGTGCGAATTGGCAAGCTAATTGAAGCGCCCGGTTCCTCGGATCGCGAGGAGTTGCAAGCCTTGACTCAAAGATGTGCGATCGAGATTAATGCCATGCACGATTTGGGTCGCTGATTTTATAACTTTTGTTGCTGTTTTTCAGGTTATATCTACAGATAGATGAATGCTGAAGATAAACATCGAAAAATATCAATATAAGTGATTGAAAACAAGCGCCATAATTAGGCTTGAATTTGAGTTTAATTGGACAGGAGATAAGAAGAAAGATATGGTAACAAGCAATCAAACCCGCGCGTTGGGATTGTTTTCTAACCGCGAAGATGCCGAGCAAGCTCTGACAGAATTGAAATCTTCCGGGTTTCCAATGGATAAAGTTTCGGTTGTTGCTAGGGATGCAGGCGAGTCTGTAGGCGATACTCAAACGATCGCTCAGGTGGGCGATAAAAATCTAGACACAGGAGCAGGAGTGGTAGCAGACACTCTGACAAATAGTGCTTTAGCCACCGTGCTAGTGGGTCTCGGAAGTTTAGCTATTCCCGGAATCGGGCCGATAATTGCAGCCGGTACTTTGGGCGCCTCACTGGTGGCTAGCGTAGCAAGCACTGGCGTCGCGGCTGTGGCTTTCGGTGGAGTGGTGAAGGCCTTGACTGACTTGGGAATTCCCGAAGAAACAGCTAGAATTTACACTGATCGCCTGCGGGCCGGCGATTATTTGGTGGTAGTAGATGGCGCTGAGGATGATATTAGTCGGGTTCAAGGGATTTTCAGCGGTCGGGGCATTCAAAATTGGGGCGTTTTTTAAACAATAATTGTGCACCAAGTCTATCCCTAGGGCGATGCAAACCTCACCATTGGTGAGAACAATCCGCTCAAATTTAGTACCCGACTTTTATGGGAAAATTAGCGCATCAATCCCCCCTAACTTAAAAAGGGGGGAACCGGAAACAATCTTTCGTTTGCCGGGAAGGGGATTGAGATTCGGCTAAAACCCCGATCGAGACGTGGTTTTAGTCTGAAGTGGACATTCATTCATTGCCCACCCCCTCCCTACAAGTCAATTATTGATTTTTATCGCTCATCTTTTGATGCTGAGGCGGTGACATAAGCGACAGCTAAAGGCGAAATTTTTTCTGTAACTGCTGCGATAACTTGGCGATCGAAGTCAGTCCAAACTCTGGGGCGATCGAACATACAAGGCTGCAAAACCCCCCACAATAAGCCGTCAACACAAAGATGAGCGTGAATCAAAGCTCGATGTCCGAACTCTTTTGCCTCAAAATCTTTGTTGACAACTTCAGGACTTGCTGTTTCAACATCCTCAACAAAAATCGACGGTTCAGTTCGCAAAGCTGCTGCAAATAAAGGGTCTTCTTCCCCTAAAGATTCTGGTTCTTTTTTCCATTCCGCGTCCCAAACCTCGGGATAGTTTGAGTTGCGACGCCAGCAGTAAGGTACTCTGCCCTTTTGCGTTTCAGGATTGCGGAGGTAGAGAAAGACGCGATCGCAATTTAACACCTCGCCTAAAGCCGGCACCAAAGCCGAAAAAACAGCATCCGGTATTTTGGTGTCACTCAAAATTTTATCCAGAACCTGCGACAGAATTTGCTCGGTCATTAACTTGGGCTCTTGAAGTTCATATACTGATTTTAAACTACTCGTTCTCTTCTGTTACGCATTTATCATCAGCATCTTTCCCGTTCCTTAAATAGTTATAGAAAACAAGTTTTAAAACCAGAGAGAATGGCAAAAAATTAACAATTGCTCAATGCTTCCCTGTGTTTATTCAATTCTGGCTTGGCTGAAGTTAGCACCCGTATAACCGGTTGTCAGCCAAAGAATAGCCCTAGCGCCGTCGCGAACAGCTTTTTCCACCGGTTCGGGGGTTCGCCCAGACGGAACTGCCACAGGCTTAAAACTAATGCCTCGACTGCCGAGTACGATTTCGCCGATAATCTGAGCTCGCCGCATATGATCGTCAGAAGTGATCAGATACACGCTCTCAATCCCTTGAGCTTTCAATTCATCTACGAGCGTAGTAAAATTTGTTACCGTATCCACCGCTCTGTAGTCTAAGTGCAGGCGCTCGGACTCAATTCCCGCTTCTGAAAATACCCATTCCGCAAACTCAGGATTGCTCCCAGACGACACCCAAATCGGCAATTCAGGATGAGCCCGAGCAAATTTGGCGGCAAACACCTCTCGCTCAGTAGCCCCACCTAGAACTAACAAAGCTTGGGGTCTCTGAAATTCGCTCTTAAGCTGCTGATAGCCAAACCAGCACGCCGTCAAAAGCCCTACTAGGAACCAAAAACTGCGTGAAGTGTTCAAACGCTTATAACGCTGCGTGTTTGAGTTGATTCTTAACCACATCTAAACCTATAAAAATTTTATGTAACTCACAAAGGAACCATAACAAAAAATACCGCACGTATAGCCCACTAACAGGAATTAAAAATTAAAATTTAAAAAAGGGTCGGGGGATCATAGATTTTAGATTTTAGATTTTAGATTGACTCTACGCTTGTGGTGGGGCTTAAACAGGTGATTTTAGATTTTAGATTTTAGATTTCAAATGGATTCTATAGAGGTTGTGCGTAAGTCCTCGTCTTCAAGCAAGTATTCGTCTGTGGGCGAATTCGTTAGCAGATATGCAAAAAAGAGGGGCAAAACTTAGGCTTACCCCTCCTGCTGTTAATTTTTCTTGATTTTTAACGGGACTGGCCGGGTTCGAACCGGCGACCTAGCGCTTCAGATTTGTGTGAGTTTCCCCACTCTCTGGACTATACCTTCACCATATGCTTGCAGCTTTTAGGTGGTGACCGTCTAGTCTCTAAACCTTCCTGATTTCAATATAGGCGATTGTTTAATCGCCCTGAACTCAGGCTTGGCTTGGTATTGCCTTAGAGTTATAGGAACCCACGAACTCTTTAGGTTTCACCAAATTTGACCACATTCACTCCTAGAGTTTCCTCGCAGGGTGCCCGATTCTTCAGGAGGCGCTTGCTCTATCCATCTGAGCCACAGCCCCAGTTGCTAAACCGTTTTGATTATAGCAGTTAATGTCGATTTTGAATTTTTTATTTTGGATGATTAGCGATCGCACACTACCAGTTTCGCAGCGATGCGGGCAAAGTTTTCTGCTGCGGTGAGTTTACCCGCACCGTAACAGGCGCGCTGTCTCCATGCGGTGACCGGGAGATGTCCGGGGGGAGCATTTTCGTTGAACGAGAGTTCGCTGTAATATTTCCAATTTTCCTTGACTCGCCAGCCGACTCGATCGCAAAATTCAGTATAATTTGCCTCGGTACTTTCCCAAATCTGCTGCTGCACGCTCAACCCAAACCGCCCGCTGCTGTATTGTTGCCAAAGTTGGTCGATCGTGCGAAGGTCTGTAGGAGGGAAACTGTCAATATCGGCTGCACTCAGCCAGCCTTCGTCTTCCCTGACAGCGATTTGCAGCAAGATTTCCCAAGTGTGTTCATCAGCTTTGCGCCATTTTCCGGTTTCTAATAGCTTTGTCAGTTGGCGGTAGTCCATCCCCACTTCGGAGATAGCCGGAGTTGAGTCAGGTATAGCGCCGATTTTGTCCTCGAGTCGCTGTAGAGTGCTGACAATCAATTCGGGGTTTAGTTGTTCCAGGCGGTACAGAACCCATTCTAACTGAGATTGAATGTATGTGCGGGCGATCGCACCTTCCTGAAATTCGCTCTGCAACCGATCAAATTTAGCTGACCAATTTTGTTGATTGCGGGCCAATTCCCACATTTGTTTTGCCCACTGCAATCTAACTTGTTCTTTTTTTAAATAAGTTTTGGAAGGCTTAGCACGTTGCGGGTAGGGACTCAAATCCCACCCGCAAATCGAGCAAAACTCTGCTTTTTCCTCTATGTATTCAGCACCGCACACTGGACATTTAGACATATTGCCATACATTCGGTTGCCAAGTAATTATATGACATCGGGTAAATTAACCACAATTCGATTAGGTACGCACTTTGCCACCTACAATTACAGTTTATCTGTAGTAATGTGGGCATTTCGCACCCGAAAGTTAGAGTTATTGATACCGATTTAACAAGGCAAGCGAATAGTAAACAAACTGCCTTTGCCCAAATCTGATTTTACCTCGATCGTGCCGCGGTGAGCTTCGACTATTTGGCGGCAGAGGTGCAGTCCCAAACCTGTACCGGATCTCTTGTGAGTTCCCGGGCCAAACCTTTCAAATAACTTTGCTTTTTCGGTGGGAGAAATTCCAGCGCCGGTGTCTTGGATTTCAATAATTACCCATGCCAGCGGTTGGTTTTTGAAGCTCGTATAAGCAGGTGAATTCGCAGCTTTTAAGGTGACATCTATTGAGCCCTTGTCGGTGAATTTAATCGCATTTCCGATGAGATTTGTCAGCAAGCGGTGCAGCTCCAGACGATCGCCCGGATACTTCGCAATGGGTGCACTTTCTGCACTTTCTGTCAAGTCTAAATTTACCGACAAACCTTTAGCATCGGCTAGGGGAGCTAGTTCTTCAGCTACCTCAGTAATAAGCTGGCGCAAATCCACGGCAGCGAAACTTAGGGATTTACGGCCTGCTTCGTAGCGGTAGACTTCCAGCAACATATTTACCATCGCGATCAGGTTTTTGTTGCTGCGAACCATCGTCCCGAAAGCGTCGCGCATGGGAAGCGAAATTTCTCCCAAAGCTCCCTGCTGCATTAAAGTTAGCATTCGATCGGCTGCTACCAGAGGTGTCCGCAAGTCGTGGGCTAGTCGGGAGACAAAATCTTCGCGCTGGAGAGCGATCGAATTGCGCTCGTCTACGCTGTGTTTTAGCCGCAGGAGCGATCGAACCCTCGCCAGTAGTTCATCCATTTCGACTGGTTTGCGGATGAAATCGTCGGCTCCCATGTCCAATCCCTGGACTACGCTCGCACTGTCGTGAGCCGTGATCAGCAAAATCGGGATAAAGGGCAATTCCTTATTTTGTCGGATTCGTTTAGTGACTTCGTAACCATCCATTCCCGGCATCATCACATCTAGCAGTACCAAATCCGGGGCTGACTTGTCAATTTGACTCAAGGCCGAAAAGCCGTTCTCGGCCGTGCTAATTTCGTAACCTTCTTCTTCTAGGATTGTCTGAACCAACAAAACATTATCTGGTGCGTCGTCTACCACCAGAATCCGATCGGCTTTTGTGGCATTCGGAACAGATAAATAACTCATTTAATTGTTAGCCTGGAAATAAATACTAACTTTAATATGGCATCCGATTCATGTTTTCACATTTTTACACTTGTTAACTCTGTCATAAGGAAGATCTCACAACTTTATCAAATCTTTTTACTTTTCAACTCTCGGGTGTAATATAATCTACTACTTGGTTGTCATCCTATGCACGCCGTCCCAATCATCGGGCGGGGGTACTTCCAAATAGCTCAGGGATCGGTCGAGGTGAACTTCCACAGGTCGATCGCTCGGTCGCATTGCTAAAGCAGCTTCAAAACAATTAATAGCTTTCTGAAAATTTCTAGCAATATAAGCATCCCTACCCTGACCGTAAAGTTCCAAAAACCGAAGGGTTTCCCCGTCGATGGGTTCAGAAGTATTTTGCAGCAACTCGTAAATACCCACGGGCTGATTTTGGCCCTTAACTCGCACCTTGTCTAACTCTCGCACCCAAATTCCTTCGCGACACAAACTGTATGTAAATTCGCTCAAAATTATATCGCAACCGTACTCCTTTGTAAGCTGTTCCAATCGCGAACTCAAATTCACCGCATCCCCGATTACCGTGTAATCCATTCGCTTTTGAGAACCAATATTTCCCGAAACTACCTCTCCGGAACTAATCCCAATTCCGAAGCGAAACGGATCTGCACTAGGGCGAGAATCATTAAACTCTTTCAAACGCCGGCGCATATCTAAAGCCGACTGAACCGCCATCCAACCGTGACTTTCCGGGGGATTGAGCGGCAGGGGCGCGCCGAAAACCGCCATTAAAGCATCGCCGATAAACTTGTCTAAAGTGCCTTCGTAGTGGAAAACGGCCTCCACCATCGTCTCAAAATATTCGTTCAGCAGGGATACAACATCGGACGCTCCCAATTTTTCGGTCAGCGTGGTGTAGCCGCGAATGTCGGAAAATAAAATAGTGACTTCTTTGCGTTCGCCCACCATCAGGGCGCCTTCACCCAAGGCCATCACTTTATCTACAACTCCAGGAGTCAGGTAGCGGTACATCGTATTTTTCATCCGCTTTTCGCGGCTGATGTCTTCGAGTACCACTAAACCACCGCGCACGCCGCCTTCTGGATTGATTAGCGGGTTGACCGTCAAATTCAAACTACGTTCAATTACTTTAATTCGAGAGGCGGGGATGGGCAGCGGACAGTAAGGGTGATACAGGGCAGAATTTCGCAGCGCAAATAGAGATTGAGCATTAGCTAATTCTGCCAGCGCTACTTCCTCAGTCCACGCGTTGTTTTCGCCCCAAGCGTAATATAAATTCGGGTCAGTTTGATCGGGCACGGCCAAAATATAACTTTCTTGTTCTCCTTGTTCTCCTTCTTTTTGTTGGGACTTGAACGTTTTTTCTACCAACAGCCCCACAGTTAAACTTTGTTCGGGAACGTAATGTCGGGCAGCATTTTTGAGACTGTCTTCTAATCGGAATTGCAAATTGTCGATCGGCACAACTTCCCAAACATAGCGATTCACCAGTTTATCTTCCCAAATATCGGGATTGTGTTTGCTTTTAGCTTGATTTACCGGACAGCCCAACAATTCTAGAGCTGCTTCGTTAATAGTCACAACTCGTCCCTTCAAATCCGTGGAAATCACTGCATCAGAAAGACTTTGCAGCATATCTTTCTGATACTGCTTTTCCACCATTACGTTCTGAAACAGTTGAGAATTTTGCAACGCCATTCCCGCTTGGGAATTAAACGCTCGCAAAAACTCTTCGTCGGAAGGCGTGAAAGTACCTTGGTTCTTATTAATTAGCTGAGTCACCCCGATGAGCTCACCTTTAGCGTTATGTACCGGCATACACAAGACAGTGCGAGTGCGGTATCCCGTTTGCCTGTCAGTAGAGGGGTCAAAGCGGGGATCGTCGTAAGCATCTGTAATATTTAGAGGTTGACCAGTCGAAGCCACGTAGCCAGCAATTCCCTTATTAGCAGGAATGCGGAGATCTACCATCGTTTTGCCGTCGGCCTTGGCAACTTTTGTCCAGAGTTCGTTAGTTTCCCGATTTAATAAAAATAGCGTGCTGCGATCTGCTTGCATCAAGTCGCGAGCTTGATCCATGACAGAGCGCAAAGTTGTTTCCAAGTCAAGACTTTGACCCAAAGTCGTTGTGGCTCTCAAAAGTGCGGCAACCCCTCGCTGGTTCCGCGCCACGACGTAGAAAGACTGACAGCTTTCGAGAATAATCCCGATCGAATCTGCAAAAGCCTGGAACTGCTGTTCGTCTTCCTCGCTAAAGGAGACACTGCCAGCTTTATTTAAGAGTCTGACCACTGCTACGGGTTCGTCTTGGCTCTTGCTGCTAAAAATCGGCATACAGAGCATAGTTTCGATCTCGTAGCCCGGTGGTTCGTCTACTTCGGAATTAAAATACTCGTGCGATCGAGCTTCGGCGACATTGATCGATTTTCCGGTGGTTGCTACGTAGCCTAAAATGCCTGCATCCATCGGCAAGCGCACTTCTACATCCTCGCCCGTAAGTGGATCGAGTGTTTTGTGCCACAGTTGATTTTTGTTGGAGTCAACCAAAAAAATTGTTGTCCGGTCTGCTTGCAAAATTTGACCAATTTTGACAGTGAAGGCATCTAAAAGTTGCTCTAAGAGACTTTCTAGTGCTTCATTGTTAATCAGGTCCATCGCCCGGATAAACTGCTGAAATTCAGCCGTGATAAAGTCCAGCAGGCACACTAATTCAGGAACTGGCAGGCTCTTAACACGGGAGGTCAATGCCCCCATAAAATTGACTTGAGTCAGTGTAGCCAGAACGCTACCAGTATTGGAGAAGGTCATGATTAACTGCTTGCTCAGAAGGGTAAACTGACTGCAGGTTGAGCCGCGCTAGATTCGGCGGCAGTGCACACTCTTGAATTTGTTTGCAAGCGCGTCGGCACTCGCTTGCCGTTTTGATGAATCCTGAGTTCAAAAGTGGCGCACGCAACTTCAGTTTGCTTGTTATGTATGCTCGATCGATCTTTTTTACAACCTCGATGATACTGATGAGGGTTCGTCCATTCAAGCTGAACTTGAGTTCGCAAAACTGCTAGCCTGAAAATTAGGTGACAGGCTTTAGTTCGATCGAGAGTGCAGTGTGGATTTGACGCTCTGTGCTCGGCGGCAGCGCGGTGTGACTGTTTTAGCGCACTCGGCGACCGTATCCGGTCAGGTAAAGGGCGCTATGAAAGCAGCGCGCGAGGCATTCCTACAGAGCTTACTCATAGTTTAATGGTAAACGCAACAGCAGGATAGCGACGGTAATTTATGCAGCAAAAAAGTTGGATCGGTCTTTGAAAACATCCCGACAACGCTACCAACTGACGATCGAACAGCGAAGCTAAGCTGGCGGCGATGTTTAAAGGGGCTACAAATCCTGACATTTAGGCCGCTCTGGGCATGGACTCGGCAAACACCACTGATTGATAGTAGCGCAGGAGTTGTGCGGTGGCTGCGGCCCAACCCCAGCGTTCGGCTTCTCGGCGAGCGTTGTGGCGCAAGGTTTCCCGTTCTTCGGGATTTGCAAACAGACGCTTGGTGGCAGCCAGAGATCCTTCTTCGTCGGCGGGGTCAAATAAATATCCGTTAACGCCGTCGGTGACGATATCGGGAATTCCGCCGCTGCGCGCCGCCACTACAGGCGTCCCCGCAGCCATTGCTTCTAGGAGCACTAAGCCCAGGGTTTCGGTGCGGGAGGGAAAAATGAAGGCGTCGGCCGATGCGTAAGCTGTTGCGAGTTCTTGCCCCTTGAGGTAGCCGACAAAATTGGTGGGTGTACCGGCAAAATATTGTTCGAGGGTTTGCCGATGCGGGCCGTCTCCCACTAAGGCGAGGCGGGCATCGGGAATCGCTGCGAGAACTGGTTTGATGCGTTCGATTTCTTTTTCTGCACCGAGGCGGCCGACGTACAGCAGCAGGGGACTGTCTGGGTTATTTTGAGAAAGGCGCGATCGCATTTCTCGGCTTGCCAATTCCGGGACAAACATTTCAGTATCTACGCCCCGCTGCCACAAATCTACTCGCTCAATGCCGTGGGTTCTCAATTCCTCCACCATTGCTGTGGAAGTGCAGAGATTCAATTCTGCTTGGTTGTGCGCTCCTTTGAGCAGTTCCCACAATAAAGGTTCGAGGACTCCGAAACCGTAGTGGTGCAAGTATTTCGGCAAATGCGTGTGGTAAGAAGCCAAAATCGGAATATTGAACTTTTTGCCGTAATATATACCCCCCAATCCCAAAATTGCGGGATTGACAACGTGAATAATATCCGGTTTAAACTGCTCTAATTGGCGACCGACAGCCGGAGAAGGAAGTGCCATTTTCAGTTCCGGGTACATCGGCAAAGGCAAACCTTCCACACCGTAAACTCGGGCGCCTTTGTATTCTTTAATCCCGTAATCTGGAGAAAATATCAAAACTTGTTCGCCCGCGCGCTGCAAGTGATCTACAGTGTGAATCAGGCGCGTCACAATGCCGTCTATTTTTGGCAGAAATGTTTCAGTGAACAGAGCAATTTTCATAAAAATAAGTTACTTAGGGAGCCGATAATCGTAGCCTGCGGCCAAGGTCATCGGTAACAGGATACACTGTCTCGCGGGGAGCTAAGTCATGGCGTGCGATCGGCTGCTTTTCTACACTTGTTCTTTCTGTTTCACTACCGCTAATTTCAAGCGAGAGGTTTTTGGGATAAGATGCAAATTCCAGGAATGTCAATTGATAAAATTCTCCCACCTAAAAGCCATCCCCACTTTCGGCAAAGCAGTTAATTCTGTGAATTTCCTGTGCTGTTCTGGCAATTTATAATGTTGCTGTTTCAGTGGCATATCGGGCTTCGCTCACTCGCTCGGCGCTAATTTTGATAACTCGCCGTTACTGCAACCCCTTCGGCTATTAAATAATCAGCACAAATTGCACTCGCTGACAATCCAGGCAGAACAACCAAAAGCCACAGAACGAGAATTTGACTTTTCACGGCTTTATGCCCAAAAAGCCAGCAGTAACAACCTTATGGCATTTTTCAATTAAGCGCAGAGGACGCAGAGAACACAGAGCAAAAGATCAAAAAGATAGATATGAAAAAATTAATCTACAAAGAAATCTCTTCTGAACTTGCAAACATTTCTCCTCTCTTCCCTTATTTTCTTTTACTTCGCGCCCTTCGCGCCTTCGCGGTTCGTTAAAAAATCTCTTACCCCCCAGGTAGATACCAGAACTTACTTCCAAGAAACCTTCGGCAAAATCTGGTTTTTATCGACACGGTGCTGATATTTTGTAGCAAAATTCAGCAGAGAATCGAGCAGGGAATCTGAGAGATAGTGCGGTTGCAAACCGAGGTCTAGCAAATTGGTGTTTTTGGCATTGAAATAATGTTCTTCTTTCTCGACTCTGGGATTTTCGATGTTGTTGATTTCTACTTTTAATCCCATTGCCATGCCTGCTTTTTGCACCAAGGAGGCTAAGTCGCCGACGCTGAATTGTTCGGTGAATTGGTTGAAGACGCGGAATTGTCCGGCTTCGGCGGGGTTGGCGATCGCCAATTCCACGCACCGCACGGTATCCCGAATGTCTAAGAAGCTGCGGGTTTGTCCGCCAGTTCCGTAAACTGTCAGAGGATGACCGATCGCAGCTTGGATGCAAAATCTGTTCAATGCTGTCCCGAATACTCCGTCGTAGTCCAAACGGTTGATCAACAGTTCGTCCATGCCGGTTTCATCTGTGAGCACGCCGTAGACTACGCCCTGATTTAAGTCGGTGGCTCTTAAACCCCAGATTTTGCAAGCAAAATGGATGTTGTGGGAGTCGTGGACTTTTGACAGGTGGTAGAAACTGCCTGGTTGTTTGGGATAGGGTAGTGTATCCTTGCGGCCGTTGTGTTCGATCGTGATGTAGCCTTCTTCAATGTCAATATTCGGGGTGCCGTATTCGCCCATTGTCCCCAATTTAACTAGGTGACAATCGGGGAAGTCTTCGCGGATGGCGTACAGCAGGTTGAGTGTCCCGACGACGTTATTGACTTGAGTGAGGACTGCGTGTTCGCGATCGATCATTGAGAAAGGTGCCGAACGCTGTTCGCCGAAATGGACGATCGCCTCTGGTGCAAATTTTCTCATGCTTTTGCTGAGAAAATCGTAGTTGGTGATGTCACCGACGAACAAGTCGATCGACTTGCCCGTTAAATCTTGCCATCGCTGGAGTCGTTGCTGAATCGGTGCGATGGGAGTGAGGGTGTCGCTGCACAGTTCCAGATCCCAGTGCCGCCGCACGAAGCTGTCGAGGATGCCAACTTCGTAACCCTTGTTAGAAAGGTAGAGTGCGGTTGCCCAACCGCAATAGCCATCGCCACCAATAACCAGGACTTTCATAAATCAACGGTGAATCTTGCTTGCCAATACTGGGTTAATGTACCAGGTATTGGTGCATTCTGAACCTTTAATCAAGCGTGTTGGCCCAGGAGGGACTCTGTTTTTTTGGATTAAACCGGAATTTCGTCGGCGAAACTGGCCCGGCGGGTGAATTCAAAAGGACCGGCCTGGGCTCCCCAGACGTGGGCGTCGGTTTCTGGGTCGCGTCCGCGATCGTGGCTAATAAATTTGTCTTGGTCAATCTCGAATTCGCTGTCTAGATAAGTTTTTTTGCCGTTTCTGACCACCATGCAGCCTTTTCCTGGTTCGACAAACCCTTTGAAGCTGTTGCCCGTCCACTGCGTAATAAAGGTGCAGCCGGGAAGCAGTGTCAGTTGTGCTTTTTTGATTTCTTGTAGCCGTTGCGGGTCGCGGGAAGCGCCGTAGAATTGTTCTTCGTTTTCTATGGCATAATTTTCGATGTCGATTCGATCGTCCGCCGGGACTAATTTCAAAACTCGTACTCGGTACGGTACATTCAGTTCAATATCGTAGGCTTGTTCTAGGTACAAGCTGAGCCCATCCAGAACTTCGACGGGTAAAGGCCTCATGCAGACGCGGATGTGGGCGAAGAATGGCGGGTTTTCAAATGCTTGGGCTTGGTTGCTGAAGTCGGCTGCCATCCAGCGGGCGAGAGTGACGATATCGGTGGAATGAGTCATTTCGATTTTAGATTTTAGATTTTAGATTTTGGATTGAGGGAGTAGAAATTATTTTAGGGGAAATTCAGGTGCGATCGGGCTTTAGAGTCGTGACTTCTTTAAAAAGTCCGGGATTTGGGTATGCTGTTTTTTTCAGGTAGCCTTACTTATCGGGAAATCATGAAACTACAACCAGTCGAATCCAGCATGATAAAAGCTGTGGGTTATGACGAAACAACTTCTACTCGGGAGATTGTTTTCAATAGTGGCAAAACCTATCTATATTCTGAAGTGCCGAATAATGTCTATCTAGAACTCATGGACTCTGATTCCAAAGGGAGTTACATGAGAGATTGTGTGATTGACTGCTATGCGTACCAACAGGTGAAGAAACGGCGGCGGTAAGTACGGCATTAATCTAGGCGTTTTGAATATCTAATCGTGATTTTTGCGATCTACGAACTCTCACCCCGATTTTTTGATTGTGGAGGTTATAGGAACAATTGGAATTGCTGGATACTCACCTTTTGTTTACCACTCGGTGTCCCCAATGCGATCGCCCGTTTCCCCATTACGAAAATCCCCGGTGCATTTTTAAGCCAATTCTAGTTTCATCTTGACATCAATATTTGAGTTCCTCTCTAGCCCAAGTTATACCAGATAGTTGATCGGAATCTCGATTACAAATTTTGTCCCGCTGCCGACGGTCGAATCACAGGTTAATGTACCCCCATGTTTTTTGATAATAGCATAGCTGACGGATAAACCTAAACCTGTACCGCTTCCCACTGGTTTAGTTGTAAAAAATGGCTCGAATATGCGTTCTTGAATATTGGTAGGAATCCCACTACCATTATCAGCGATCGCAATTCTTAACCACTTTTTTTCTCTGACCTGAGTCTGAATCTTGAGCAAAGGATTTTTATTAGTTTTACTAACTTGTTGGAGAGCATCAAGAGCATTACTAATAATACTGATAAATACCTGATTCATCTCACTCGCGTAACAGGTGACATGAGGAAGGTTGCCATACTCTTTAATCACTTGTACCTTGGGTTGATTATCACTTTCTTGGAAGCGGTTTTGTAAAATTAGTAAAGTGCTTTCAAGTCCGGCGTGTAAATCTACAGATTTCATATCTGCTTCGTCTAAGCGAGAAAAATTACGCAAACTCAGGATAATTTGTTTGATTCGTTCGCTTCCGACTTTCATGGATTGCAGGATTTTATTTAAATCTTGCGTAATAAATGCTAACTCAATTTCCTCAATCCTTGCTTTAATTGCTGAGCTTGTAGTGGGATATTCTTGTTGATAAAGTTCCAACAAATTCAGCAAATCTTTGATATAATTTTCTGTATGCTGAAGATTACTATGAATAAAAGTAACTGGGTTGTTAATTTCGTGTGCTATCCCCGCTACGAGTTGACCGAGGGCTGACATTTTTTCACTCTGAATTAGTTGTGCTTGGGTTTGTTGTAAATTTTTCAATGTTTGCGCTAAATCAAAAGCTTTTTGGCTTAACTCTTCTGTTTTTCGCTCTACTTCCGCTTCTAAGGTTTGAGAGTAGTTATCCACTTGTTGATACAAACGCGCGTTTTCAATGGATATAGCGGCTTGAGCACTAAGAATTTGGAGGGTTTCGATGCGATCGCTTGTAAACGCTCCCACTGTAAGATTATTTTCTAAATACAAAATCGCGATTAATTTTCCCTGCTTGCTAATCGGAATACATAAAGCTGATTTAGGCTGCTGGGTGATGATATAGCGATCGCCTGCAAATTGAGTGGAAGCACTCAAGTTATCAAAAACCGCCGTTGTTTGACTTCTGGTTACAGAATAAATAAACTTTTGGGGTAATTCTTGACATTCAGCTAAAGGAATATGCCTCTTTTCTGTATGGTTGTGATCCGCTTTCGCCACTACTAACCATTTTTGCTCTTGATCGATCGCTAAAATTCCGGTTTGCGCTCCCGCATGGGCGATCGCAATTTGCATCAAAGTGGCTAATAGTTTCTCTAATTCAATTTCCTGTGAAATAGCTTGTGCTGCTTTCATCACCGCCGGAAAATCCAACCATAAATTCTGGCTGTTGCTGTTACTGGTGCTAGTTACGCTTCTCATCAGCGTTGGAGTGATTGTTCCCTCAGATATGATAGCTCGTTTAGTTGGTTGGAGAATAGCTCCTAGTAGTTGGGGATAGTGTTGTTCTAAATAAGCAACTTTTGCCTTCGCGCCCCATCGGGTGTAACAGTAGTATGCTTCCTGCATATACCCAGAAGCAAATTTTTCTTTGCCCCAGTCCAGATAAAATTTAGCTGCTAGTTCATTAGCTAAGGCTTCTTCTTGGATATATTGGTTTTCTTTGGCTCCGGCAATTGCGCGATCGTACAAATCTCCTGCTTCATAATTCTTGCCTAAAACTCGGCATTTTTCTGCCTCTACTAAGTTAACTTTATGTTGGTGATTCATGGGGGCATGGTGCGCCCATTGAGCTAGAATATTTTGATGGGTTTCCAGCAGAGCGAGTGTATTATCTTGCTCGATTTCTGACTGCGTAGAGAATACTGCGCAGTAGGTTAACCCGGCATAAAAATGGAAAACCGGAGTATGAATCATTGCAGCCGCTACGATCAAATATGCCTTAGCTTGGGGAATGTAGTCTAGGGCGTTGGTGTAGTTGCCAAAAAGATAGGCAAGGATTATTTTGTAGTTATAGGCAAGAATGAGTGCAGCAAGCTCACTATTCTGATTGTGCTGAGGAAACATCACGGTTTCATCATAAGCCTGACCGATTAACAAATCCGGTTGATTGACAATTTCCCTCAAGTTCTGCACCGTCTGTTGTGTCATTTTCAGGTAAACAATAGGAGAATAATGCTTCACAGTCGCTAAAGCAACACAGTAATTTTCTATTTCTGCTTCCCAAGCATCAATCTCTACTCCTGCAAAAAAAATATTATAGAAATAACTGATGATGCTGTAGCCACCATTGAAAAAATCACCAGTTTCCATTCCGACTAAATAGCCTTCTTTCACCGTTGGGATTGTTGCCCTCAGTGCTTCTTGACGATGCTGCATAAAACAGCCAAACCAAAGTAAAGTGATACATTTAAATTCCCGCCAATTAAACTGATTGAATAAGCTCATTGCTATTCGCCCAAAGCGATAACCCTTTTCTACTTCTCCGAAAGAACCCGACAGCAGAATGCCATAATTCACATACCCGATTGTTGATGCGGGTGCATTGCCAAATTGGAGTGATAGACTGACTATTGTGGCGCAAAGCAGAGGCTGCAAGGCAGGATTTCCCACAAAAATAGCCGGAAACAAGATGCCTAACAATTGCATCGCCGCGATTGTCCGAGGATCGGTCATTACAGGAAGGTTAACCAGTTCCTCAATCTGTTTCCCCTCCAGTTGGTTGGCAAGGTTTTGTAATGCAATGCGTGTCAAGGTTTCGTCAGTTTCATAGGGGAGTTCAATCCCCAATTGTGCTAGGGTATTAGTACCGATAGCGATCGCTTCTAATATCTGACCCTGAGTTGTCAGTGCGTTGATTTGAATTTGAAATATCTTGACTTTATCTAGTATTGTTTTTGCAGATCGCAAAACTATATCTGCCATTTCTTCAATACCATCAAAATCAGCATTTAAGTAGGCAGTTTCCGACGCAGCTACATAAAGATTTAGGGTTAATTCGTACTGAGTTTGCCAACAGTTTTCCGCAAGCAACTCAATCCCTGTTTGCACAAAACTTCTGGCGGCTGAATAGGCTGTAGAATTTCTGGCTTTCTGTCCGGCTGCTAAGTTCATTTGGGCTAAATCTTCCCGTTCTTGCGGTTGAGTAATTAACTCAATTCCTAAATTCAAATGTCCCACTATATCAAATAGTTTTTCTTCTTTCTCTATCTCAGATAAGTTTTGTTGGAGCCGTTGACCAATTTTGAGATGAGTTGCCTGTTTTTTGTTTTTTGGAATGAGAGAATAGGCAGCTTGTTGAACGCGATCGTGCAAAAATCTGTATCTAGCATTTTGTTTATTAGCATTTTTATTTTCTAGGCTGAACTTATTATTTACTTCAACGTGATAAAACTTATAAACATTACTAATCGGTAAAATCAAACCCTCCTGCAATGCTCTCCATAACACAGTGGCTGTCTCTGTTTCCGATTGTTCTGAAACTATTGCCAAAGTATGCAGATCAAACTGCGCTCCAATACAAGCAGCTAACTTTAAGATATCTTGAGTTGGGATTGGTAATTTCTGCAATTGCGACGCCATAAATTCAACCACATCATCAGTAATTGCCAAGGCGTTGACTTGGGAAATATCGCACTCCCAATGCTGGATCTCCCAATTAAAGCTAATTAAGTTATCATCGTGTAAAGCTTTAAGGAACTGAGTTGTAAAGAAAGGATTTCCCTTAGTTTTTTGATACACTAATTTTGTCAAAGGCTGGGCAAGAGATACTTCGCAATTTAGCGTATCTGCTACCAATCGATTAATATCCCATTCTCTTAACGGTGGTAATGTAATCGTATGTACCGTTGCCCCTGTTTTGAGCAGTTCATCTACGGTTAATATAAATGGATGTACTGGTGACACTTCATTATCTCGATAAGCACCTAATATCAATAGATATCCTGTATTTTGTTGTCGCAATAATGAGAGCAAATTCAGTGATGCAGAATCCGCCCATTGCCAGTCATCTAAAAACATTACTAAGGGATGTTCTTTACTGGTAAAGACTTTTACAAAATTTTGAAATAATAAATTAAAGCGATTTTGGGCGGCTGTGCCTGATAACTCTAGGGATGGTGCCTGTTTACCGATGATGTTTTCTAACTCAGGAATTACATCAATTAATACTTGCCCATTTTCTCCCACTGCTGCGAGAATATTGGTTTTCCATGTTTGCAATTGTTCTTCTGATTCTGATAATAGTTGCCGCATTAAATCGCGAAAAGCTTCCACGAAAGCTGAAAAGGGGATATTCCGTTGAAATTGGTCGTATTTGCCTTTAATAAAATAGCCGCGTTGCCGGACAATTGGTTTATGCACTTCATTCACTACTGCGGTTTTCCCAATGCCAGAAAAACCCGCTACTAGCATCATTTCTGTTGTGCCATTGGCGACGCGATCGAAGGAATTTAATAGTTGATTAACTTCGGCTTCTCTTCCGTAGAGTTTTTCGGGAATTAGGAAGCGATCGCTGATATCTCGCTTCCCTATTTCAAAAGGTTCTATTGTGCCTGTAGTTTGTAGTTGAGCTCGACAGATTTCTAAATCGTGCTTAATTCCCAAAGCACTCTGATAACGATTTTCGGCATTTTTAGCGATCAGCTTACTGAGAATTTCTGACAAAACTAGGGGAATTTCTGAATTAATTTGATGGATGGGTATCGGCTGTTTCGCCAGGTGACAATGTACCAATTCCATGGCATCTTCCGAGCTAAATGGTAATGTTCCGCTCAATAATTCATAAAATGTCATTCCCAGAGAATAAAAGTCACTACGATAATCTATGCCTCGATTCATTCGACCAGTTTGTTCAGGAGATAGATATGCTAATGTGCCTTCTAAATCATTAGTATTCTGAATCTCTTGGGTTTCTCTTGGTAGGAGAGAAGCAATACTAAAATCAATTAATTTAATTTCTTTGGTTGCAGTGTTAATGAGAATATTAGCTGGTTTTATGTCTTTGTGTATGACTCTATTTTGGTACAAATAGTGCAGAGTTTCTGTTATTTTAATAGATATACTTAGAAATTCACCTAAAGGTAAATATTGATATTGTGGATTTTTAGTCGTGGCTGTTTGGAGATAATCAGATAGGGAAATTCCACCAAAGTCTTCCATGACTAAGGCATAGCCATTGCCATATACTTCTAGGGTTAAGGGTTTGATAATACTAGGAAAGCCGATATTTTTGGCAATGGTATATTGGTTGCGGAATTGAACGAGTTCGTTAAAGTTTGGGTATTCATTTCGTAGTAACTTGATGGCGACGGATTGTTGGTCACTGGTACGGATGCCTCGATAGACAAGGGTGCGCGTACCTTTGTATAATTGTTCTGTGATTTGATAATCTGGTAAGTTGGGGAGCGCATTCATAATTTGTTAAGCTAATCTTAAGTTATTTTGTATAGATGCCCCAGTAGCAGGATTTACTTGTTTGGGATAAATTTCTAAAGAAGCTCGATCGTAGCTAACTACTTGTCAAATATTATCAGAGCGTTTGTTAAAACGCCCGCTTTGCAATACTTATGACCTTGTGTAAGTAGGTGCAGATATTTAAACAGAACTTACGCGACGGTAATGGAGGATGGATAAACTAGCGACTACTCCCCCTACCTGCTCTGGTTTGACTTCCTGGTAGCTTCGCTTTGTTGTTATTTAATTTTAGCGATTGCTTTATTGCAAACATAGTTGGATATTCCAATTAATTCAGATGCCTGGGTGAGATTTTTCACCTCTAACTTGTGGCAACTAATAGGTTTAGGTAAATTTAGTAACATATTGGACTATCGGAGTCTTGCTCTTTTGATTCGCAACAACTTCCAGCCTTACTTTCGTTTCATTTTCCAAAATTTTTCGGGTCTGTTGCTATGTGCCAAGAAGTATCTTCGGGGTTAGATTAATTAGTGTTCGTCAAGAAATTGTCAGTCAGCCAATAGTCTAATTAAGCTAATTTTACTTTCAGGTTCTATCGACCGAAGCATTTGCGCGCAAAATCTCCAAGTTTAATCAGAGATTTTTTTGGCGCAAAGACTTCGCACGATTAATACTTTTACCAGAGGTTTCAATCTCTGAGTTCCAAGTCACAAAGTAGGCGAATTAGATGAGTTTTACAGCCCGCAGACCAAACATCAGCACTGTCGCCAAGCCGACCATTCCGCCGAAAAGCCCGAAATAAGTTATTGCTCCGCTAAGAGTCATTGCAATTTCTCCAAAACAATCAATAAAAAGACATATAAGAACTATAATCTAAAATCTAATATCTAAATTAGATAAATATGCAATCCATAATTAAAGTTGACTTGGGGCCACAATCTTACAATGTTTGCGTGCGATCGGGCGGCTTAGACGAACTCGGCAATATGATGGGCGATCTAAGTTTGGGCAAAAAAGTGCTGCTGGTGTCGAATCAGTCGATTTTTCGGCAGTACGGCGAAAGAGCAACAGCAGCCCTCGAATCGGCCGGTCTGGAAGTCAGTAGCTGCATTTTACCACCGGGAGAACAGTACAAAACTTTAAATTCGGTGCAGAAAATTTACGGGGCGGCTTTGGCAAACCGTTTAGAACGTTCCTCGACAATGGTGGCTTTGGGCGGCGGGGTGGTTGGCGATATGACGGGTTTTGCGGCCGCGACTTGGCTGCGGGGAATTAATGTGGTGCAAGTTCCGACTTCGCTGCTGGCGATGGTTGATGCTTCTATTGGGGGTAAAACGGGGGTAAATCATCCTTTAGGGAAGAATTTAATCGGGGCTTTTCACCAGCCACGTTTGGTGTTAATTGACCCGGATGTACTCAAAACTCTGCCGGCGAGGGAGTTTCGTTCGGCGATGGCGGAAGTCATCAAGTACGGGGTGATTTGGGATGCTGAACTTTTCGGGAAGTTGGAGAATTGCAAGCGTTTGGATCAAATGCGCTATGTGAAGGCGGATTTGTTGGCAGAAATTTTGAGTAGGTCTTGCCAAGCTAAGGCTGAGGTGGTTAGCAAAGACGAGAAGGAATCGGGTTTGCGGGCGATTTTGAATTACGGGCACACCATTGGTCATGCTGTGGAAAGTTTGACCAATTACAAGGTGATAAATCACGGGGAAGGAGTGGCAATCGGCATGGCTGCGTCAAGCCGATTGGCTGTGGAGTTGGGAATGTGGGATGCTGAGTGCGATCGCCGCCAGTCTGCTTTGATTGAAAAAGCGGGTTTACCTGCCAAATTGCCGGCTGGTGTCGATGTTGAGGAAATTTTGCATACTTTGCAACTCGATAAAAAGGTGCAGGATGGCAAGGTGCGGTTTGTGCTGCCGGTGCGCTTGGGTGAGGCTGCTGTGAGCGATCGGGTGGATGGAGATTTGATTTTACAAGTTTTAAAGGAAATGCTTTAGATTCTGGTTTTTGGGGTTTTTTAACCTCTGCTGAACGCCTTTTAACGCCGATCGCCACAGATGTTTTTTCTTTTAATGTGCGATCGGCGGTTGAGTTTAGGAACCGCTCGACCGCGAATTAATTTCCTCCAAAATTTTATCTACTCTGTTAGCCGCTTGAGTTCTGCCTTGCTTGATAAATAACTCCTTAGCTTTTGTGAGGCTGGCTACTGCCTCGGCTTGGTTTTCCTTGTCTCCTTGCTGGTACAAACCGACTCCTAAATTGTTTAAAGCATCGGGATATTGAGCGTTAATTTTAACGGCTTGTCTCCACTGAACAATTGCCTCCGGCAACTGCCCCTGACTTGCCATCGCGACGCCTAAATCGTTGTGAGCTTTGGCGTGCTGCGGGTTGACTTCAATTGCTTTTTGGAATAGAACGATCGCATCGCTCATTTTACCTTGCCCCGACAGCATAGTTCCCAACTTGTAATAAGCATCCGCTTGTTTGGGATAGCGAGCCATTAGTTGCCGGTATAAAGCTTCGGCATTGACAGCATTTCCTTGACCGTAAAGGTCGTTGGCAGTTCTCAAACCCACCGTGTAGCCTTTACCTACAACTTGGCACTTTTTCTCAGAGTTGCCTTCCTGCTTGCAAATCCTGAGTTCGTCTCCCTTCATCTCATAAGACATAACTTCCCGAACAGCAGGGCCTCGGCGTGGGGGCTGCAAGTTTTGCGAGAGTTGCAGGGCGATTGTCTCAGCTTGTGCCGGTTGGGTCACTGCGGCATTCCACATTCCTGCACCCACCAAAATGCTTGGGGCGATCCACCTCAAAGGTTTGAACAAGCGAAACTCTCGATCGTTTTTCATGTCTTTTGTGGAAACGTGTTGTTGATATCCTGGGTTTCACTAGCGCCGTAAGAGTCGGAGCCGATGGGGCCCACCCGATCAAATAGTTAGTTATTAACAGTCGAGATATTTTAGCACTGTGTGGCCGAGTTTGAGTTAAATTAGAGTAGAATTCCGATCGATTCTCAGTCAACCTTAGCAGGAAAATAGAAATGGGGCAGTCTATTCTTACCATGCTCTTTGCGCTCATCCTCGGCTACGCTGTTAACTCAAGCGTCAAAATAGTCAGCGGTGGCGACGAAGCTTTAGTGGAACGTTTGGGTCAATACAAGCGCACCCTCAAGCCAGGATTCCACTTTATCAGTCCCCTGGTCGAAAAAGTCGTCTGCGTGGACACAAGCCGTGAAAGAGTTTTAGACATTAAACCTCAGTCAGCAATCACGGGAGATAATGTGGCTCTCGAAGTCGATGCCGTTGTGTATTGGCGGGTTGTAAATTTACAGAAAGCTTATTATGGAATCGATCAAATTGAAAATGCGATCGCCAACTTAGTTTTAACAACGTTTCGCGCGGAAATTGGTCGATTGCCCATGCAAGACATCTTGGGTTCCCGAGATGACATGAATAAAAAATTACTCAAAAAGTTGGACGAAGCTACGGAAACTTGGGGTGTCAAAGTAATTCGCGTAGAAATTCAAAGCATTACACCTCCTAAAAGGGTGCAAGAAGCTATGGAATTGGAGCGCGCTACCAAGAGCGAGTGGCAAGCAATGGTCAATAAGGCGATCGGCACTAAGGAGTACATGAGGCTCTTAGTAGAAGCTTTAGACTCCCATCCGAATAGCAAGCAAGTTTTGAATTACTTAGTAACCGAAAAATACTTAGAGGCTCAACAAAAATTGGGCGAAAGCGACAATGCCAAAATTCTGTTTATGGACCCGAGAAGCATGACGGAAGCTCTGGGCGAGCTAATGGGTTCTATGCCCGATGTGATTCATTCTGAGGGCGGAGAAATGAAAGTTATCGATACTAACACTTCTCAAGACTGATTCCTGAAGATAGCGTCGGCAACCAGACAAACATCGTGCATTTCTGTGACATCGTGAACTCGCAAGATATCTGCCAAATTTGCGATCGCACCTGTACAAGCCGCCGCTGTCCCCCAACTTCTTTGTTTCGCTTCTGGCTGATTCAAAATGTGACCGATGAAGCTTTTTCGCGAGACTCCGACTAAAATCGGACAGTTTAAAACACGGAATTTTCGCAACTCTCGCAGAATTTCTAAGTTTTGACTGTAAGTCTTGGCAAAGCCAATACCAGGGTCGAGAATTATTTGAGATTTGTCAATCCCCGCAGCAACTGCTGCCGCAATTCGACTATCGAAAAATTCCCCAATTTCCCCGATTAAATCCCGATAATCTGTCATTTGTTGCATTGTCTGGGGAGTTCCCCGAATGTGCATCAAAATTATTGGCACTTTTAACTTAGCAACGGTTGACAGCATTTCCGCATCAAAAGTAGCTCCCGAAATATCGTTAATTATATCCGCTCCCGCCTCAACTGCTGCTTTGGCAACCTGCGCTCTGGTAGTATCGACCGAAATAGGAACTGAGCCAAAAATATCGGCTTTTTCTCGCAGTATTTGTACCAGAGGTATAACGCGATCGATCTCCTCTTTTAAAGATATTTCCACTGCACCTGGCCGAGTAGATTGACCGCCAATATCAATAATATCAACTCCAGATTTTACCATATTTTCAGCTTGCGCTAAAGCAGATTCTATGGTATAGAAATCTCCGCCGTCGCTAAAACTGTCAGGGGTAACATTCAAAACGCCCATTAAATAAGTGCTTTTTCCCCACTCGAAAGATTTATTTCTAATTGTAATTTTTTTGTTATTTATCATATCAAATCCGTTGGCATTGGAATTCTGTAGTGCGAGCTTCCCCCTCGCGATTTGGGTAGCGAGCTCTTAAGCTCACATTGACATAATCCAAATTATTATTCCGATTAGTTAGAGCATGGGTAGCAGATGTGCCAGACGCACATTGACACCAATTTCTTCGCAAGCACCGGAGCCAGAGCGAAATGCAGAAAGCATACTCAGCCATTCATAGCATCCCTGCCAAGGATAGACAACTGCTGCACCACCCCGCACAACGCGCTCGCCATTACTACTATTCCCACTAAGCCAAGGTGAGCCATCTGAGAGAGCGCCTTCATAGTTGTCGTGCCAAATGTCTGCACAGATGTCGCCGTGAAATCCCATATTCACCAAGCCAAAGCGGTTGGTAGCGGCATCGTTGGCAGCTTTATTGTTGAAATTTTCTACTAAGTAAAGGTTTGACACATCGTTCCCCCAGAAAAACAGTGTTGTACTTCCTGCACGGCAAGCATATTCCCACTGCGATTCTGAGGGAAGAACGTGTCCAGAGGCTTGTAACAAGGCTTCTACTTCCTCGATAGATAGATATGCTACCTCTGCATTAGGCATGGGCGGCCCGTTCAAATAATCTCTGTATAAGAAGTTGCTCTCGTCAACGGAAATCAACTCCTTGGCTTCGCTCCAGCGCAAGGGAAAACGCGCCAAGAGAAAGGGAGCAAGGTGTACCGGATGAACAGGATGCCAAAAGTTACCGTTGATGAAGCTGTCATCAATAATATCTACTACATCTTGTTCATCGTCTTCTATTAGTTGTCTGCGAAGCTCGACCAGTGCCTGCTTCTGAGTCTCATCAAATCCCATCATGAAGCTGCCACCAGGAATCAGGAGAAACACAATACCTGTTGCTTTTTCGCGTATAGAGAAGATACGGATGGGCTGCTCTAAAGCATATGTTTTCGCATCAGCTACTTCAAAGCCATTGAGTTGCCAAACAAGGGAATTGACAATCTCGTCTTGTCGAGCCTTGCTTGCCGTAGCCCATTGCGCTGCATTATGAAGCTCTTTCATGGCTGTTGGGTGAGGAGGAAGCAAACTTTCTAACTAAATTGAAGGAAGTTGCAATCCCAAAAGGTGGTTAATTGCCCCATCATCCACTGGTACAGAAAGATTTTCGGGTAACTGGTACAGATTGTCATTTCTCAACATCAAAAGTCCCGGTACAACCACCAATTAGCAATTACCAATTAGCAATTACCTATTACTGATAATTGACAATTCGAGCAAAACTCGTAGCTTCCAAACTCGCACCGCCTACCAAAACCCCGTCAATCTCAGGCATCGCCATGACTTCATCAATATTCTCCGGTTTAACAGAGCCGCCATACTGAATTGGCACGTCAGGATTAGTCAATTTACTGCGAATCAAACCAATAACTCGGTTAGCTTCCTTCGTTTCGCAAGTATCGCCAGTGCCGATCGCCCAAATCGGCTCGTAAGCAATTACCAACTTATTTTGGTCAACACCAACCAAATCTTTTTCCAATTGAGAAAAAATGTGAGCTTCAGTTTCGCCTGCATCTCGCTGCTGCTTGGTTTCCCCAACGCACAGAATCGGAATTAAATCGTATTTCTGAGCAGCTTTCAGCCGCAAATTCACAGTTTCGTCAGTTTCCCCAAAATATTGGCGTCGCTCGCTGTGGCCGATGATGACATAACGGACACCAAGTTCACTCAGCATTGGCCCGGAAATTTCCCCAGTAAAAGCTCCAGACTCTTGCCAGTGGACGTTCTGAGCACCGAGTCTGATCCGGCTGCCGTGCAAATTTTTCGACAGGACAGCCAAGGAAGTGAAGGGAACGCAAAGCACGACTTCCCGTTCCTCTGGGGTTTCCGTCAGGCAGGACATGAATCCTTGAAGAAACTCTAGGGATTCTGCCCTAGTTTTGTACATTTTCCAGTTGCCAGCAATAACTATTTTCCGCACGGGTGACTCAGTAGCTCTGTGAACATCAAAATCAGGCAAATTATAGTGTAAAGCTTTAGGGTACCTTTCGAGCCCTTATTGCCCAAACTCGATGCGAGCTTGCTCAACTAAGTCAACGGTGACGACTTCGGTTTCGGCTTCGCGGGCTAACTGCTCGATGCGGACGCGAGCTTGTCCCCGGACAAAATAGGGAATATTTTTCAGCTTCGCCTTGGCTTCTGGCGTCCATTTTAAATCATCGGAAAATTCGGAATCGGGCATGGCGTATTGAGCGATCGACTACAAGCCTTCATGGATCTGGCTTTGATGGAAAGCCTGGATGTATTAAATTTACCACGAGTTGCGATCGGGCCACACCTTCTCACTCTGCCTTAATTTTGTTGCTTAAAATAGCCGACACTTCTTGTAAAAGCTGATTCTGCTCTTGTCGAATTGCCTCCAACCTTGTCAAAATATTAGCAAGTCGTTCCTGAGACTCCAAACTGTTTAATTCAACTCCCCTCAATCAATACTCCGGACAGTTTTTAAATAGGGATGCTTACGCAATAAAGCACAGAAGCGAAAAAACTGAGTGCTATCTG
>NZ_JAUBQN010000058.1:0-9892 GCF_036701295.1 Microcoleus harperi Pol14_C6
GAATACTGCGGTTGCTGCTGCAACTGGTGCAGAGTAAGCGACGCAGATCCAAGGACGCATACCTAAGCGGTAGGACAATTCCCATTCACGACCCATGTAGCAGAAAACGCCAATGAGGAAGTGGAAAATTACCAATTGGTAAGGGCCGCCGTTGTACAACCACTCATCAAGGGAAGCTGCTTCCCAGATGGGGTAGAAGTGTAAGCCGATGGCGTTGGATGAGGGAACAACTGCACCTGTGATGATGTTGTTACCGTACATTAAGGAACCAGCAACTGGTTCGCGGATGCCGTCGATGTCCACTGGAGGGGCAGCGATGAAGGCGATGATGTAGCAGATGGTGGCGCTTAACAGGGTAGGAATCATCAAGACGCCGAACCAACCTACATAAATGCGGTTGTCGGTTGATGTTACCCACTCACAAAAGCGTTCCCAGACGTTGGCGCTTTCGCGCTGCTGTAAGGTTGTTGTCATGGTTTTATGATTGCTGTATTTGGTTGTCAATGTTCGGATGATGTTTATATTATTAACGGTGTTGTTAAGGTTTGTAAAGGGGTTTGACGACAGTTAAACTGATGACTGCGATTAGGAAAGCTGATGTAAAGAGAGACAGGGGCGTAGCTTGCGGGGCGGGACGCCATCGTCCCGGCGCGAAAAGATATGCCAGCGTGCTCTCCGGCGCACCTCAAGCCTAACGAACGGGAGCGATCGGAGGTGGAGAAGGTGGAGAAACAGGAGCGATGGGAGGTGGAGAGGCCGGGATGCGAGGAGGTGGAGAAAGCCTGAACTGCTGGAGTTGCTGCGGGGTTAGCGATCGCAAAATTCTCAGTCCGAGAGTGTCTCGGGAGATGCTTAAAGCGTAGGATGGCTCCAAATACGGGCGGAAATTTGATTTGTTGTTCAAATAACTTTCCATGAATGCTAGGCTGAGTCCGCTGAGGTAGCGGCGGGCTAAAGCTGGTTCGGGCCCGATGACCTCTGGTGGTGGCAGAAAGAGGCTTTGAGGGGAATCCTCGATCGTTGAGAAGTGAGTCCCGTTTATCATCAATACGAGATATTTGTTGAGCGATGTCAGCCATGTGAACGGTTGAATTTGTTCGAGCAAAGCGGGGGCGACGGTATCGGCGCTGCCTGCGATTACCATGACTGGGATTTGGATTTTGCTGAGGTTTGTTTCTCCGAGAATGCTGCTGACGATCGGGTTGACGGCGATCGCAGCTTTGACGCGCGGGTCGTCGAAATTGTACTGGTTGCGCTCTAGGCCGCGGGCGCGGCACTGCAAAAGTAGAGAGAGGTTCCAAGTATCGTTTTCGAGTCCGCAATCTTTGTCTAGCTGTGCAAAATTAATCCCCGCCCCGGCTAATGCTAAAGCTGTATAGCCACCGAAAGACTGGCCTATGACGCCGACTCGCTGCAAGTCGAGCTGCCCTTGGTAGGTCGGGTCGGTTGTAGATAGTTTGGTTAAATAATCGAGCAGGTCTTTGATGTCGAGGGGGCGGTTGACAAATTCTGCTGGTTCTGCTACTTGATTGGCTCTGCCTGTTACTAAGTCTTGGATTTGTTGGGCGTTGCTGCCGGGGTGTTCGGGGACGGCGACGGCAAAGCCGTAGGAGGCTAGGTGTTTTGCTAAATACTCGAAGGAAAGGCGATCGGAACCTAAACCGTGGGAAATTACTACTACTGGAGCCGGTTGGGGGCTGCCCTGTGGCAGGTAAATGTCCATATCAAACGTGCGAGGGCGATTTGGACTCGTCACAGTTACCGATGATTTTTTCCAAGTATAGGGGCCCGGTAGCTGGGGCTGCAGCATTTCGGCGGGCGGTATGGCGGGGTCTAAGGCTGCTTGTGCTTCGGACAACTGGGCGACTCCGGCGATCGTCTGATTGGAACGATTGATCAACGATGTCAGCTCGTTGGCGATACCCAAGCCGCGAGCGATGTCAATCCTGATGCCATAAGTGGGGAATTTCCGCAGCACGTTGAGAATTGTCAGGCCTTCTGGATCTGAGGCTGCTAAAATCAGGGCGGCTCGGATGGCATAAAATCCGGGCTGCCGAGCTTTGGTTTGAATTACTCGGCCCAAGCGTTTGAGCAGCACTTCTCCTTGAGGCGTGTAGAGGAATTGGGCGATCGTCACGTGGCTGATTTCAGCTTTCGCTTGCAGGGCGCTGCGAATCTCAGCTAGCTGAGATTCTTTGATGTACTGAGCGAAGCCGTCCAAGTTTGAGTCTATTTTCCCTTCTTTGGCGAAGAGTGCCAGAGATTCGATGGGAACTGATTCTTCTAGCGGCCCGTAAGTTACGTAAATTCGCTCGGCACCCATTGCCGGTGCGGCGGTGCAAACAGCCGTGAATGCAAACAATCCTAGGTATTTTGGGGCGATCGACCGCCGAGTGCGAAGGGTAGCAGTGGAGAGACTCCGAAACAGACATTTCATAACTTTCACACCTAGGACTTCTAATAATTAGTCGGTGAAACGATGTAAATTGTTTCGCCGCTTTTTAATGCCGAAAATCGCTCTGTTGGTTCGGATGCTTCGGAAATTAGGTTATCTTGGGAAGCATAGCCTTGAGAGCAATTTTCTGATTTGACAAGACTAGCTGAAATTTAAAATTCAACGCCGAGGGGTCAAACCTGTTGGAATGCCCATTGATTATTTTTTCAGCTATCGGGACTTAGACAAAAACTGAAGCCAAAATAGCTTCCAACCCAAATAGAGAAAAAATTTTAGCTCGAATGGGCATGAATCTATTTATACCAAAGGTTTCAGGCATTTTTAGGCGATCGACCTCTTTCTATTGCCAGCGAGGGGTTGGGACCTCTAAAGCGGCTCGAAAATGTTTAAGTCCCACTATTATGCAAGATATTTTCGACCGAGTTTGTAAGTACAGCCTGAGTGAGAGAATTTATGATGTTCAATGCAACTGCTATCCTGATTGACGCTTTTGTGCAAGAGCTGCAGGCCGGCTACCGTCGCACCTACGGCAAGTACAAGCCTGACTACCCTGAAATTATCGCCTGGGCAGGGACTATGGCTCTGGAAAATATCGCTAACTGCGATGCTCTGTACCACAATGTGGAACACACAATGCTCGTGGCTTTGGTGGGACAAGAGATTCTCCGGGGCAAGCATATTCGCGAAGGGGGAGTGTCGCCGGAAGATTGGCTGCACTACCTGATTTCGCTGCTGTGCCACGATATCGGCTACGTCAAAGGTGTTTGTCGCCAAGACCAAGAAGCTGTGGGACTCTACGCTACGGGTATTGACGGGGGTATGGTTTCTGTGCCGATCGGGGCAACTTCTGCCAGTTTAACTCCTTATCATGTCGATCGAGGAAAACTCGTAATTGACGAACGCTTCGGCGGCCACACATTAATTGATGCCGAACAAATCAAGCGCAATATTGAATTGACGCGCTTTCCAGTTCCTGCTAGCGAAACTCATCAAGACAGAAACAATTATTCTGGACTCGCTAGAGCCGCCGATTTGATCGGTCAGTTGAGCGACCCAAATTACCTGCGAAAAATAAGTGCGCTGTTCTACGAATTTGAGGAAGTCGGCACTAATAAAATCTTGGGATACAAGTCTCCGGGAGATTTGCGGCAAAATTACGCCAAGTTTTATTGGAATGGAGTTTTTCCTTACATTCCAGCAGCTTTGAACTACTTGGAATTGACCCAGGGAGGCAAACAGATTATTGCCAATCTCTATGCCAACGTATTTCAGGTTGAACACGCTGAACCGATCGCTTTCAACAAGACAAACGCTCAAGAATTAATCACATCCCGCGCCGCTGGCAAATTGAACGGCGAAAAAGATAGTGATAACATTCAAGCTCCCTCCGGGGAAAACAAGAAATTTAGCGACTTTTTCGATTTGAATTTGTGATGAATTAACCAGCCTTATGCTGAAGCAAATCAAGCGAGCCAGAATTAAGAGATTTTTTTAATCTAGTTGCTGACTCGTCTTTTTTTTAGCTATAATAGAGCTAATAAATCGATGTGTGTTAAGGAGAGTTACGTCATGGCAAACAACAACATTGAAGTCGTTTTTAGCTTTGATACTACTGGCAGCATGTACCCTTGTTTGACGCAAGTTCGTCGGAAAATCAAAGAGACGGTAACGAGACTGCTAGATGAAATTCCTGGCATTCGCATTGGCATTATAGCTCACGGGGACTATTGCGATGCTGGCAGCACTTACGTAACTAAACACCTCGATTTGTCAGGCGATGTCGGCACAATTTGCAATTTTGTTCAAAATGTAGAGCCAACTGGCGGTGGCGATGCTCCAGAATGTTATGAATTAGTCTTGCACGAAGCTCAGTCACTTTCTTGGACTCCAACTAATTCCAAAACATTGGTACTAATTGGCGACGACATCCCGCACGCACCCGCTCAAACTCCTCAAAAACTTAACTGGCGTCAGGAAGTAGATAAGTTAGCACAGATGGGAATTGCCGTTTACGGCATCCAAGCTCTCAACCGCCAGCACGCCACGTTATTCTATAAAGAACTAGCCGAAAAATCTGGGGGTTTTCACCTCAATCTCGACCAATTTTCTTACATCACAGATTTCTTTTTAGCCGTTTGTTACCAACAGTCATCTAACGAACAACTACAAGCTTACGAACAAGAAGTTGTCAGTGAAGGTCGCATGAGTCGCGGATTAAACAAAATGTTTAATACCATGCTGAAGCGGGAAGACTTGGCGGGTTACGAATCAGCAGAATTGCGAGCCGTAAAACCGGGGAGATTTCAGATTCTAGAAGTAGACAGCGAGATTTCCATTAAAGCTTTTGTTCTGGAGAATGGTTTGACTTTTAAAACCGGGCGCGGGTTTTATGAATTTACTAAAACAGAAACTATCCAAGGTAAGAAAGAAATTGTGCTGATGGATCGTTCGACAGGGGATTTGTTTGAAGGAGAAGCAGCGCGAGAAATGTTGGGTTTGCCAATGGGGGAGACAGTCCGCATCAAACCGAGTAATCTAGAAAAGTACGTGGTTTTTGTGCAAAGTACCTCTGCGAATCGCAAGCTGATGGGGGGAACTCGTTTCCTTTATGAAGTTGAAGATTGGGATCGTTAATTAATCTTAAATGTGCAAACAACAACCGCAGATCGAGGTAGATAAGGTTAAAATCTCTATTATCTGAGTTTGTGTTATGGTCTGCGGTTAAAAAATATACACTTTCAAATTAATATGCAACCCGAAATAGAGCAGCAAATTCAACAGTTGAGGCAGCAGCTACAGGAAGCTAGCTATGCTTATTATGTTCTTGACGCGCCGATCATTCCAGATGAGGTGTACGATCGACTTTATCGCCAGTTGCAAGAATTAGAATCAGATTATCCGGAATTAATTACTGCGGAAAGCCCGACTCAGCGCGTGGGAGAACAGCCTGCTACTCAATTTTTTAGCGTCAAACACAACATTCCTCTGTACAGTTTGGAAAATGCTTTTAATTTTGAGGAATTTGCTAAATGGCAGGAACGCTGGCAAAAGGTAGCAGGGGAAAATCAGCCATTAACTGCTGAATATGTTTGCGAGTTAAAAATTGACGGTTCTGCTTTAGCGTTAACCTATGAAAATGGAGTTTTAGTTCGAGGTGCGACGCGGGGAGACGGGATGGCGGGAGAGGAAATTACTCAAAATGTCAAGACTATTCGCTCGATTCCTCTGAAGCTCAATTTAGATAATCCGCCGCCTGTTGTGGAAGTGCGGGGAGAGGCTTTTTTGTCTTTAGCTGTGTTTGAGGAAATTAATCGGGAACGGGAAAAAGCGGGGGAACAATTGTTTGCGAATCCTCGCAATGCTGCGGCGGGTACGCTGCGGCAGTTGGATTCTAAAATTGTGGATAAGCGCAGGTTGGATTTCTTTGCTTATACTCTGCATTTAGATGAGGGTAATGAGGAGAAAACGCAGTGGGATTCGTTGGAATTGTTGCGACGAATGGGGTTTAAGGTGAATCCCAATCGCAAAATTTGCTATTCTTTGGATGAGGTTCGGGAGTATTACGAATATTGGGATACTGAGCGGCGGAATTTGCCTTACATGACGGATGGGGTTGTTGTTAAGATTAATTCGGTTCTGCTGCAAAAACAATTGGGTTTTACTCAGAGGTTTCCGCGCTGGGCGATCGCCCTGAAGTATCCCGCGGCAGAAGTCCCTACAATTGTAGAAGCAATCACCGTGCAAGTAGGGAGAACTGGGGCTCTGACGCCTGTAGCGGAACTCAAACCGGTGCAGTTGGCGGGAACGACGGTTTCGCGGGCTTCTCTCCACAACAGCGATCGACTTTCCGATCTGAACCTGCACATTGGCGATACTGTAATTGTTAGAAAAGCTGGGGAAATTATACCAGAAGTTGTGCGAGTTTTGCCGGAACTGCGCCCCCAAAATGCTCGATTTTTTCAAATGCCTAGTTGCTGTCCTGAATGCGAACAGCCTGTGGTTCGGGAAAAGGGGGAGGCAGTTACTCGCTGCATCAATACATCTTGTCCGGCGATTTTGAGAGGTTCGCTGATTCATTTTTGCAGCCGGGATGCTCTGGATATTAACGGTGTTGGGGAAAAGTTGGTGCAGCAGATGGTTGATAGTAATCTGGTGCATTCTGCCGCAGATTTGTACGATTTAACTGCGGAAAGACTGATGAGTTTGGAACGCATGGGTAAGAAGTTAGCAGAAAAGTTGGTAAGTGCGATCGCCCAATCGAAAAATCAACCTTATTCGCGGGTACTTTACGGCTTGGGCATCCGCCACGTCGGCAGCGTCAACGCTCAATTGCTGGCAGAAAGGTTTGCCAATGTGGAAGAGTTAGCAGCGGTATCGGCGGCATCGATTGAGGGGGTTTACGGCATCGGGCCGGAAATTGCTCAAGCTGTTTATCAGTGGTTTCGAGTTCCGGCAAATCAAAGTTTAATTGCACGGTTGAAAACTGCAGGCTTGCAATTGCAGTCAGAAGTAAAAAATCAAAATTTAGCCAGCACAAATTTACAACTGGCAGGCAAAACTTTTGTGCTGACTGGAACTTTGCCCACTTTGAAACGAGATGAAGCTAAAGATTTGATTCAAAGAGCAGGAGGTAAAGTCACAAGTTCTGTGAGTGCTAAAACAGATTATGTGGTTGTGGGAGAAGATGCGGGTTCTAAGTTGGAAAAGGCTCAATCTTTGGGGATAGAACTACTTTCGGAAGCTGAGTTATTAGAACTACTATCGACACCATAAATGATTGGCGAAAGTCAATATATCTTTCTTTTCTCTTTCTGTGCGCTCTCTGCGCTCTCTGCTGTTCGCAAAAAAATCGCTGATTCACTTGGGCCGTTTTCAAAGAACATCGCCAACAATTCTATTACCGTCGGTGCAAAATAGCCGCTCCTCTTCGTTGGCGCAGCCCCCGTAGGGGCGGGCTCCGCTAACGCGAATTGGGCAATACCTCAAAAGGCATAGAAATCGCGATCGCACTTGCTGAATATACATACTTCCCCGGCGGTGCTGCCCGAATCGGTTGTCGGTACAGGCTAGTTTTGCTAAAATTTGATAAAGTTTGCAATAGCGATGGCAATTGCCAGCTTAGCCAAATCCCAGCAATCATAGGAGATACATTATGTCTGAAATTCCAGCAGAACAAACACAAACAAACTTGACAACTCCTGAAATAGCTACCGAAAGCTCAATTTCTGGAGTGGAAAACGTGAAAAACAGTTTGGGAAACGTCCTAAATAGTTGGAAATTGAAAGTAGGATTAGGAGTTGCTGTACTGTTTGCAGTGTCGCTATTTGCATTCTACTGGCAGCATATGATTGCAGTTGTAGGTATGAAGAGTTGGTCGGCGCGATCGGGAGCTAACCCGATCGAATGTATGGTAAGAGATACTAATAACGACGAGTATGTCAGTTGCAGCGCCCTTCTCGACCAGCAGATTGTCCCTCTTGAGTGCAGTTCGAGTTTGTTCAATATCGGCTGTCGAGTCAATTACGGAACTGCTGCCCCAAATCCTAGACTGACCAACCCTAGATAGAGCATCTCCGGGTTTCTGATAATTTTTGACTTGCTCTGACTGAAATACGGATACAATCCCCACAGGAGTCGCGGTGAGAAAAAAAGTTTGGATGTTAGTTCAAGCCCCCAGATTCATCTGTGGGGTTGTATTTAAAATCTAAAATTTAATTAATTGCCCGTAATAACCCATCATAAAACCTCTTCGTATTGAGGACTTTAGTCCTCATTTCAACCTAGAATGGTTGATTTTACGCAACACGAGCTAAAGTATGGCAGCTTACCAAGGACTTCCAATTAGAGTGAAACTGCTCCAGTAGTAAGGATGAGAAAAATCTTGGTTTTCTTGTTGTAGGTTAGTCGGTAAATTCAAGTTCCCCGCTGTTGTAACTAACTGCCCGTTTGCGAGCCGAACTTTACGAGCAATCATGGCCTGTTGAGCAAGTTGCAGAGTTTCTGCCTTAGTTGTGGCTCCTCGCAACTGGTGGTAAAATTCGCTCATCAGCCCCAAAGTGCCTCCATCGTCAACATACCACAAACTCCCTAAAGCAGATTTTGCGCCGGATTTGACTGCTAAACCTCCAAAACCTAACTCAGCTTCCCGATCGCCCAAAGCAGTTCTACAAGCACTCAATACTAACAAGTCTACCTGCGGATTGCGCCAATTTAAACTCTCCATGCGATCGAGCTGCAATTTGGAATTCCACAGTTGAATGTAGGAATTGCTCGCTTTTCCCGGTTTGAATTCAGCGTGAGTTGCTAGGTGAACGATCCGAAATCCTCCCTTGGTGTGTTCCGAGTTGAGATTATCTAAAGTGAAAGTGGAATTGAGGAAAGATGGACTCTGCCACTGAGTCGAAATCGCCTGCAATTCGATCGGCACACTGGGCAAGGGCTGTTGGTCAACAAATTCTGACCTTCCCATTGCTAGCACGGTGGCGTCTCTAACAGCTTTATAATCGGTATTAGTCGAACTAAAACTCGGAATTAGGCTAAAACTGTATTTTTCAATCAAGAAGCCTTTACCGTCGTGCAAAGCGGCAAAGGGCAGGCTTCGCAATCCGGGATCGACTGACAGTAACAAAGTCTGAATTCCTAAGTTTTGTAAGTCTTTTTCTAGGGGTGCGATCGCCCATTTATATAGTTGCTGGGCTGCCCTTAGATAGCTGGTACTAGCGCGTTTCGCGGGATTAGTAATTTCAGCGCGCAACTCCTGGACGGTGGGGAAAAGAGCTGCTTTGTTGGCTTCGGGGACGCTGTAGTGAATCGGTCGCCCCACGGGAGGAACTAAAATTAGTTCTAATTGTTCGTCTCGCGAGACTATGTAGATAATACCAGACCGCTTGCCCGGTTGCTGTGCGATATCTTGTAAAGTTTGTTGGAAAGTCGAAATCAAGACTTTTTCGTCTGGGAGGTTGGCTTTTACCCCCAAGTATTCTCCAAATTCTTGATTCCTCATTTCTTCGATTCCCCAGACTGTTTTCTGGATATCGTTACCTTCAAAAAGTCGATCGGGAGGCGGGGCGTACCCCAGAACTAAATTAGAAGTAGGGTTGACTGTTGGCGGTTGTTGTGGTGCTGGTGAGGGTGGTACTAAGTCCCGGGGTAATTTACTGGTGATACTTTGATCGATGGTTAAAACTCGATCGGCTGGTACACCGGGATTGTCTAGCGGTTGAATTTTGCGGCGTTGAAAGTCTTCTGAATCAGGGGTTGAAGATTCTCCTTGCGGTGCGGGTGTATCGGCGGCTGTGGGCGATTTTGGTGTAGTCACAGGTGCGGGCACTGGTCTTTCCGTAGGATCGATTGGAGTGGGAGTGACACTCGGAGTGGGAGTGACACTTGGAGTGGGAGTGACACTTGGAGTCGGAGTGGGAGTGACACTTGGAGTGG
>NZ_JAUBQN010000058.1:9992-27521 GCF_036701295.1 Microcoleus harperi Pol14_C6
GAGTTGGAGTTACTACCGGAGTGGGAGTGATACTTGGAGTGGGAGTTGGAGTTACTACCGGAGTGGGAGTGATACTTAGAGTGGGAGTTGGAGTTACTACCGGAGTGGGAGTTGGAGTTACTACCGGAGTGGGAGTTGGAGTTACTACCGGAGTGGGAGTGACACTTGGAGTGGGAGTTGGAGTTACTACCGGAGTGGGAGTGATACTTGGAGTGGGAGTTGGAGTTACTACCGGAGTGGGAGTGATACTTGGAGTGGGAGTTGGAGTGACAACTGGAGTCGGAGTCGGAGTTACTACCGGAGTTGGAGTTTCACTCGGAGTCGGAGTTGGAGTTACTACCGGAGTCGGAGTTTCACTCGGAGTGGGAGTCGGAGTTACTACCGGAGTCGGAGTTTCACTCGGAGTGGGAGTCGGAGTTACTACCGGAGTTGGAGTTTCACTTGGAGTGGGAGTCGGAGTTACTACCGGAGTTGGAGTTGGCGTCGGGTCGATCGCGTCATCAGTCACAAACGCAATATTACCAACACTACTAGAACGCGGAAACGACTGCGATGTAATGGTAGATTGTCCCGTTGTAATTGCACCCGCCGTACCGTTGCTAGCAGCATCCCCCACCACAAACGGTTGAATCGGCGTCCCTCCATCTCCCCCAGCGTGTGTAATTGCGATATTTCCGCCACCTATGCCGCCAGCAGTAGAAATGCTAGCAAATCCCGTCGGCGAAAAAGGTGTTGAAAAAGCACCCGTAGCCCGGAAAAAATTGCCTGTTATTGCTGTGACATCGCCGCCGGTGCCACCAGTGCCGCCTTGGGCATTAATAAACTCTACTTGAATATCGCCGATCGGATCTAAGGACACATTGCCCGCATTTCCGACTATAGCGCTAGAGTTAATTTGTCCGGTGGTAATTGAAGTTATCGCCTTAACAGTTATGTTGCCGCCACTGTTTCCCGATGTATTCAAATTGCCTGCGGTGAAATTGTTACCGCTTGTAAATAGAATTTCTCCGCCATTAGTAGTAATATTTTTAACGCTTATATCTCCCTGGGCAGTAATATCGACTTGGCGAGCGGTGACATCTCCCGATAAATTGACTTTTTCCGTGTTTGGTGCTGTCAATTGTTGCGCGTTAATTGTCGAGTTTCCTGTCACATTGCCAGCATTTTCGATGGCAAGATTTCCTAATTTGCTGGTGGCACCCACCGAACCGTTGAAAGTGATGCTGCCGCGACCGGAGGCTAGAGTTAAGTTGCGGGCATTAATGCTGTCACTGTCGATCGCCTCCAAAGCAATATTTCCCCCTGCGGTACTAAATACCGCATCGTTTGTCAAAACCAAAGCATTGCTAATATTAATGTTGCCGTTATTCGTCGTAACATTCCCACCTAATTTAGTATTTAAAGCCGTAACGTTAAAACCAGAATTGCTTTTAACATTTCCGATAAATTCCGCATTCGATGAAGTAACATTCAAAACAGACAATGGCGTTGTTTCGCCGATATTTCCTTGCAGCAGCACATTACCATTCGCGGCATCTAAGCCCAACAGATGATTGCCGTCGATCGCACCTTTTATATTAATACTACCAACGCTGCTTTTGAGCTCAACCTGGTTTCCTAGTTGAACGTTGCCAGTCAAATCTATATTTTTAGTTATATTGATGCCATAGTTCAAATTAATGCTTGAACCTTGGAGAGCAACACTGCTGTTGTCAAGTCCGGTGATAGTTCCATCAAGTGCGATCGTACCAGTTCCCGTTTGAATATTTACTGGGTCTGAAAATGTGAGATTATAGGGAATACTAATATTGGCGCTGCTATCCGATCGCCCGATGGCGATCGAGCTAAATCCATTTTGAATCAAATTAAGTTCAGATGCCGTCAAATCTAAAGCGTTAGTATTGTTATCAATTCCGCCAACAACAATATTTTGTCCGGCTGTTGCGGGTTGCAGCGTTAACGCACCAGAACCAGAAACATTCCCATAAAAATTAATTTCACCTGCCGTTAAAGTCAGCGGATTACTACCAGCAGATAAACTAGAACCGAAAGCAATAGTGGCATCTCCGAGTATAAAATTTACAGGAGCTTTTAATGTCACCGGACCGCTAAAACTAATGTTATCATTACTTGTGGCAATATTTCCGCTAACCGCAACAGTTCCCCCGCCACTTTGAATAAATGCACCGTCTAAATTCAGGTTATTCTCAATGTTGAGATTTACCTTATTTGTGATTGTGAGCGTGCCGTCATTGGTAGTTGTTACAGTTCCCTTTAGATTGACATTATCAGCCGCAATACCCAGATTGCCAGCTACGTCAACTGTATTGTTGAAAGTAATGTCGCTGCCTGAAAGAATCGAGTTTTCGGCAATTGTGACAGCATCTGCATAAGTTTGACTGTCGGTTGTAGTGACATTGCCACCTAAAGATATCTTGCTGTTGGCCGTTAAATTAGTGAGAGGAGTTGTTTCGCCGATCGTACTTTTGAAGGTAAGATTACCGCTAGCCGCCTTCACAGTCAAATCGCTGGTACCATCAACAGTATTATTGAAAGTAATGCTGTCACCTGAAAGAATCGGATTGTTGGCAATTGTAACTGCATCTCCGTAGGTTTGACTGCCGATTGTAGTAACATTTCCCTTGACTTGAGTTGTGCCGCCAGCATCTGCAGTCAAACTCGCGGCATTGACTGTTTGATTAAATGCGGTTGTTCCTGTAGAGTTAGCTGTTAAATTGCCGATCGCACTTGCAGCACCAACTGCACCATTAAATGTCACATTACCGCTAACCGCCTTCGCCGTCAAATCGCTGGTGCCGTCTACAGTATTATTGAAAGTAATTTCGCTGCCTGCCAGAATGGGATTGTTGGCAATTGTAACTGCATCTCCATAAGTTTGACTGCCGGTTGTACTGACATTTCCCTTCACTTGAGTTGTGCCGTCAGCATCTGTAGTCAAACTCGCGGCATTGACGGTTTGATTAAATGCGGTTATTCCTGTAGAGTTAGCGGTAATTTTTCCTAAAGCCTTGGTATTGCCAAGTACACCATTGAATGTAATATTACCTGCACCCCCATTTACAGTCAAGTCGCTGCCAATGTTATTGGCATCAACAGTCTCGTTGAAAGTAATGTCACTGCCTGCGAGAATGGGATTGGTGGCAATTGTAACTGCATCTCCATAAGTTTGAGTGCCAGTTGTAGTGACATTGCCATTGAGTTCAGTTGTGCCGCCAGCATTGGTGGTGAAACTGGTAGCCTTGACAGCATTAAATGTAGTTGTACCAGCACTGTTGACGGTGAGATTTCCTAATACTGTCGCATAACCGATCAAACCTTTAACCTCAATTTTTCCAGTACCTGTTTCTAAAGTGAGATTGCCAGTGCCATCAATGTTATTGTTAAACAGAATATTGCCACCAGCCAAATTGCCCGTTCCCAATAAGACGTTATTTTCAACTAGGGTATTGCCGTTAATTGTGATATCTTGAGATTGGGTGGTAATATGGCCATTTAAGTTATTAGTTGTAGCATTGAGAGTAATTGAAGCATTATCAATTCCCAAAATCGAGCCATCGGGATTTACAGAAATAGTGCCTTGAGTATTGAAAATTACAGGATCGGCAAAAGATACTGCAAAATTCTCTACAGTGATATTGCCTGTAGTAGTATTCCCTCCGAAAACAATGGCACTAAAGCCATTACGTAATGAGGATAAAAAAGGTGCTCCTATATCGATAGCCTGCGGATCGAAAGGAAGTCCAGCCTGGAAGCGAATTCCGACATTCGGCGAAAACGGCTGCACTGAAAAACTCCCTCTACCCTGCGCGGAACCTGCTCCCGAAAAGCCAATCTCATTGCCGCTAATGCTAATATTTCCAGTACCGGGCAATCCATTAGCATCAATGCTATTTATTCCAACTTCATTGGGAGTTGCGATCGCAATATCTCCGCCGACACCGGAACTAGAACTAGAATTAACTACTCCTGAGTATGCAAAAATGTTGCCTGTTTTGCCAGTGAGTGTGATGTTTCCGCCATTGCCAGCAGTGGAACTGGAGTTAAGATTACTAGCATTAATATTATTGGCACTGAGTGTAATCGGGCCTCCATTTCCGGTACTGGATGTGGTATCAATTGCCCCCGCAGTCGTATCAATATTGCCATTAGTGCTGGTAAGGGCGATCGCCCCTCCGGGATTTCTCATACTACCAACGGTAATATTACCTGTAGTTTCAATCGAAAAATCGATCGGATTCTTAACATCAAAAGAATTGATTGTTGTCAGGGAACGCAAAGCTTTAGTCTCCCCAATTGGCCCGTTGACATTAATAACGCCTGTTCCCGCAGTCAAAACTAGGTTGCCATCGCCATCAACCGTTCCCCCAAAATTAATATCGCCTGCATTCGTTAACCCAGTATCGAGAGTCACATTAGAACCCGTAGCGAGAGTGACTTGCTTACCAAAGGTAATATTCTGTTCGTTGGTGATAATTTTTGAATTATTTAAGAAGTTAGTGGTTGGAGCATTAAAGGTAATGGAAGCATTGTTTTTACCTGTAATGTCTCCATCGACTGTAATTGTGCCGCTGGTGGGAGCTTGAATTGTAACCGGGTAATTAAAAGTAACACCAGCGGGGTCAATTGCGATCGCCCCCGTCCCATCCGTCCGCCCAAGAACCATTTGCGAAAAACCTTTTAACGTATCGAGTTCCGCCTGGTTCAGATTCAAACGAGCGTCCGTGATATTACCGCCAACATTAATATCTAAACTGGGAGTAAGCGGCTGCAACTGGATAGTCCCAGTACCATTAACTTGACTTGTTCCTAACAATTGAATTTCATCGCCAGTCAAAGTGACATTGCCACCCAAAGCCACATCAATCACACTGTCAGTGAGGTTAATAGGAATGGAATTGTTGTTAGCCTTTCCCGTGAGGCTAATATTACCCCTTCCCGTAGCTTGCACCGTTACCGACGGTAAGCCCGGGGCGAAGTTAATCCCGTAGCTGCTAAATGCTGTCCCTACACCGGTACCAATTAAAGCAATATCTCCATTCTGCGATCGTACCGTGCCTGAGTTGAGCCAGATCCCGGAATTAGTGCCTGTCCCTGCACTGCCCGTACCCGTCAACGTCACCTTTCCCACGCCTGCGGTTTGGATTGTAGCACCACCATCTACATATATGCCCTCGTTGGTAGTCCCAGCTCCAACGCCTGTACCAGTCAGACTAACATTTCCAGACAGCGCTTTCACTGCGCCACCCCCAACTTGTATCCCTTGATTGCTATCATTCCCATTGCCGCCAACACCGCTGAGAGTCACATTCCCGGTGCCTGTGGACTCCACCAGCCCTTGCACCGAAATGCCCGTGTTGTTGCCGACGCTACCGTTACCTGTTCCAGTCAGGGCGATATCTCCATTCTGGGATTTTACTGTGCTGGGATTATCAATAGTTATCCCTTCATTGACGATAGTCCCATTTCCCCCCGTCCCGCTGATGGTGACAGTCCCGTTCCCGGGCGTTGACTCGACTATAGAGTTGTTTATTCTAACGCCGGTGTTTTGGGTTAAAGTTCCTGCACCGTTACCAGCCAGGTTTATATTTCCCCCAGCCCGCACTGTACTGCTGTCAATAGATATCCCTGGATTATTAAATGTCCCCTTTCCACCAGTACCGTTGAGAGTAATACTCCCTGTCCCCATCGATTCCACTGTACTGGTAATAATGTTAATCCCCTTGTTGTCGCTTCCAGTTCCATTACCGCCAGTAGCATTGAGAGTAATACTTCCAGTCCCAGCCGTCGTGATTCCGCTGGTAGAAACAGAAATGCCGTTATTGTTGCTGACTCCAGCGAATCCTTGACCTCTAAGAGAAATATTTCCAGTCCCGGCATTGAGGGTGGAACCGGTGAGATCAACTCCGCTGGGATTTGCCACTGTCCCTACTGCTGGAGAATTTGACGGGTTGGTGCCGCCTCCTAAAATGATGTTGCCGCCGTTGGAGTTGATGATAGCATTGGTAATGGCGATCGCCCCTGCACCACTGCCATCTACATCTGCATTCAGGGTGATACTGCCACCGTTAGCGGTGATATTTTTGTTAACAAGTATGCTGTTATTAGCATTCAGAGTCAGGGAATTACTATTAGTCCAAGAAATCGGAGCGCTGACTGTAATATCACCTTGATTCCCAGGAACTGGCCCAGGCGCAGTGGAAATAGTCACATTTCCCAAACCTAGCTGTGTTTGCAGCGTCCCATTATTAATTGTAGAAGTAGCACCCAAGGGCGTAAATACTCCCCCTGCTGAAAAACTGTCGCCTGCAGTATCCGCACCTGTACTAATAGTGATATCAGTAGGATCTAATAATAAGGTGCCAGCAATCCCAAAGGTCGATCGCAAATCAACTAATCCTTGAAAATCCAGCGATTGCTTTCCCGACACTTCCGCAAAGCCGCCATTCCCAGAAAACAAGCCACCTCTCGCCGTAATATTGCCATTAAAGCGAGTAGTCTCATCAGCCCAAACTATCACTCGCCCGCCATTCCCATTACTAATAGCATCAGCATTAATTGTCGAATCGCTGCTGACAAAAGTCCGCGCAGCATTGGACACAGTCCCCAAACCCTGATAATCTCCGCCAATCAGTACATTGCCGCCGCCGTTACTCCCAGAAGCATCGATATTGCCCGCAATAACTCCTACTTTGTCCCCTAAAATATTTACCGTACCGCCAGTATTGCCAGAGACATTGAGAGTGCCGGATGCGATCGCAGTTCCCGCAGTTACAGGCACTGCAACATTCCCCGTCAACACAACTTCGCCATTGGGATTTACCGTCAAACCCGTTGCCTGTGCGACACCTTTTCCAGTCAGCAACTCCGGCAAAGATAACACGGGCTGCGTCCAATTATTCGGCAGCAAACTTTGAGTTGCTGTCGGCTGAATATCCAAGCTCAATAAATTTCCAGCTTGACTGATGCGCACCAAATTGTTACCCGGTACGGCGCTGATGAGAATATTGCCGCTAGGCGCACTTAGCTGACCCGTATTCACAACCGTACCTCCGACCAAAGTTAAACTTTGACCTGGTGTCACCGTCAGATTGCCTGCATTAACAATGCTTCCCCCTTGCAAAGTTGTAAACGCAAAACTGTTCGGCGTCCCAATTAATGTTGCCCAATTGTTGTTGCCGATCGCACTAAACCACTGATTGTTCCCAAAACCAATCCCTGTCGCCGTAGTAGCATTAAAAGAGCCCGGCACGTTCAGACTCGCATTCGGCCCGAAAATCATGCCTGCCGGATTCATCAAAAATAAATTAGAATTGCCACCCGTAACTTGAATTAAGCCATTTATTAAAGAAGGATTACCTCCAGTAATCCTTCCCAAAATATTTTGAATATTGGGATTTGTCAGAAAGTTAGCCGTTTGAGCCTCGCTGAGGCCAAACTGAGTAAAACTGTGAAAAAGATTAGCCCCATCTCCGCTGAATGCCCCCCCGGAAATGTCGTAGCGGTTCCCGTTGGGAGTAACAACTGTGTTAGTGCCGTCTGGTGCAGGGGCGATGGGTTGTGCGTTGGCAGAACCCGCCGCTGCACTCAGCCAGCTAACAATGAATAACCATCCGATCAAATGTAGTCTGTTGGCTGTCATTGTGTTTAAAGATTGTGCTGAAAGTGCGATCGTATTTCTTTATCCTATTTTTACTCATAAAAATTACTCATGTCAATAGGAGCCACCTATTTTGGGTTGCCGAATAATTAGGATGGGACAAGAAAATGTATATGTTTAATTACTAGAATTTACGTATAAACAGTTTTTTTACTACAAGTCAGGCGCGGCAAATGAAACTTGGTTTATTGTTTCGACTTTCACTGCTTCCCTCACGCAATTATCTTAAAAAACATGGTTTATGAATCCGGGACTGTGGGGGAAAATATGGCGCGGAATGCGAGGGTTAGGGGTTTAAAAAAATTGGAATTTTAGTCAAAACTACGTAAGTTCCGATCGCCTGTTATACAGCTTGCTTAGAGTGGCAAAAAAGTCGCTCAAATTCCTACTCGCGGTCGCCGCCACTTCCTTCTGCATCGGCCGAGTAGCTTGCAGCCCGTTTTCAGGAACAACGAACCGAACAGCCGAATTTCTCTCAAAAACTTTATATTTTATGGATGAACTTTACCAAAACTTTATAAAAGTCGAGTAAAATTTTTATGTATTTTTGATGAAAGCCAATATTTGCAAGTCTTGCACTCAACTTTAGACCGTTACCGAAACTAAGTAAATGTAGTAGGTTGGAAGTCTAGGCAGGATGAAAATCTTGCTCTGACAGATTAAACTGTGCCAATCTGGTGTCAGTGAAAACTCTTAGAAGAAGCACTCATTTACTCCAAAACACCCTTAAGTGAGATATGTATGTAGACTCACTGGTGTGGAGCCTCTTCTTTAGGTTTGACGATCGTCCTAAATATAGCAGGCTCGCGATCGTCGATTCGCGTCACGGGAACATGGCATTTAGTGCATTTTGTGCCTTACTACCTAACAATACTGGAGGAATCAGGGTTATGACTACCTTAACGCTAGTCAAAAAAACATCTTTTACAGTCGTCAGCTTGGCAACCACAATGTTGCTCAGCATCTGCACGCCCGTCCGAGCTTTCATGTTTGGCACTGGCGGCATCCAGTTCGATGAAGATACAAAGATCAACTTTAGATTTAACAACTCTCGCAGCCCTTACCAGTCAAGCTTGTGGGTGGCCCAAGCTGAGTCAGGAAACAATGGCTACACCAACATCGCCCGACTGTTTTACGAGACTAAACCCTCAGATAACGGCTCTGCCAACAACTCGGAAGCAACCTTCGGCAACGCAGTCACCTCGGACAACGGCTCCATCACCCAAACCTTCACATTTTTGCAGGATCAAATTTATGCCCTGCTACTGTGGAGCGACACGGGTACCGGCAAGCCTTTCGAGCAATACGTCTCCTCGAGTACCTTCATGAACAGCCCCCAATGGTGGGCCGCCGGCACCCAGTTCCGAAGAGAGGAATGTCTGGTGGCGGGATGTCAGCTTGCTGTGTTTGGTGACTTTATGCTCGACTACAACTCCAGCGACTCATTTGCAAACGTCAACGGCGGTAAAGGCCCAGAGCAATTTTCATCGCTCACAATGACCGAACTGGCTAATGGCACACCAATCTCCTTCGACGATGCGCAACCAGGAACCGAGCTTGACTTCAAAGACTTCACCGTGTCGGCTGAGTTAGTCTCCGAACCTGTCCCGGAACCTCTCACAGTGTTCGGGACTATGCTGGGGATCGGGGCTTTGGCTGCAGCTCGCAGGAAAAAAAAGCGAGGGCAGTAACCATAAAAATGACTATTAACCAGCCCCATACAAATCTAAATAGTGCGTCTGTTCAGTGGTACTCTGAGAAATAGCATTTCTAAATGTTAAGACTTTTTCCATAACGGGAAAAATAGCATCCTAACAAAGGCACTATTCATGGTATCCACCGCAGAAAAAACGAACGTAGGCTACATCACCCAAATCATCGGGCCAGTTGTAGACGTAAAATTCCCAGGCGGCAAACTGCCCCAAATCTATAACGCTCTCACAATTTCCGGCAAAAACGAAGCAGGTCAAGACGTTGCCGTTACCTGCGAAGTTCAACAACTGCTCGGAGACAGCCAAGTGCGCGCCGTTTCCATGAGTACCACCGACGGCTTGGTGCGTGGCATGGAAGTAGTAGATACCGGGGAAGCGATCCAAGTTCCCGTCGGAATCCCAACTCTCGGCCGCATTTTTAACGTCATCGGTGAACCCGTAGACAACCTCGGCCCGGTCAATACTTCCGAAAGTATGCCCATCCACCGCAACCCGCCGGCTTTCACCGAACTGGAAACCAAGCCTTCGGTGTTTGAAACTGGGATCAAGGTGATTGACCTGCTCGCGCCCTACCGTCGCGGTGGCAAAATCGGTTTGTTCGGCGGCGCAGGCGTCGGCAAAACCGTGATTATGATGGAACTCGTGAACAACATCGCCAAGGCTCACGGTGGCGTGTCCGTGTTCGGTGGTGTGGGCGAGCGCACCCGCGAAGGTAATGACCTCTACAAAGAAATGATCGAGTCGGGGGTTATTGACGAAGAAGACCGCAGCAAGTCAAAAATTGCTTTGGTTTACGGTCAAATGAACGAGCCGCCTGGTGCTCGGATGCGCGTGGGCCTGTCGGCTCTGGCGATGGCCGAATACTTCCGTGATGTCAGCAAGCAAGACGTGCTGCTGTTCATTGACAATATCTTCCGGTTTGTGCAAGCGGGTTCTGAGGTATCGGCTCTCTTGGGTCGGATGCCTTCGGCTGTGGGATATCAGCCGACTCTCGGTACAGACATGGGCGACTTGCAAGAACGGATTACTTCGACTACCGAAGGTTCGATTACTTCGGTTCAAGCTGTGTACGTACCTGCGGATGACTTGACTGACCCCGCACCGGCTACGACTTTTGCTCACTTGGACGCTACAACTGTGTTGTCTCGCGGTTTGGCTGCGAAGGGGATTTATCCTGCGGTTGACCCGCTGGATTCTACGTCTACGATGTTGCAAGTTAGCGTTGTCGGCGAAGAGCACTATGGTGTTGCTCGTCAGGTGCAGTCTACTCTGCAACGCTATAAGGAATTGCAAGACATTATTGCAATTTTGGGCTTGGACGAGCTGTCGGAAGATGACCGCTTGACAGTTTCTCGCGCTCGCAAAATTGAACGGTTCTTGTCTCAACCTTTCTTTGTGGCTGAAGTGTTCACTGGTTCCCCCGGCAAGTACGTCAAGCTGGCAGACACCATTAAGGGCTTCCAGATGATTTTGGCTGGCGAACTTGATGAATTACCGGAACAAGCTTTCTATTTGGTGGGCGATATCAACGAGGCGATCGCCAAAGCTGAAAAAATGAAAGCTGACGCCAAGTAATTTTAGTCATGAGTCAGTAGTCAGTCGTCATGAGTCATGAGTCAGTAGTTATTAGTTATTTGTTATTAGTTATTTGTTATTGGTAACAACTGACAACTGACAACTGACAACTGACAACTGATAACTGACAACTGACAACTGCAACTGACAACTGACAACTGACAACCGACAACTGACAATTTATGACATTAACTGTGCGCGTAGTGGCCCCAGACAAAACTGTTTGGGATTCTAATGCTGAAGAAGTAATTCTGCCGAGCACAACAGGCCAATTGGGTATCTTGAGCGGTCACGCTCCGATGTTGACAGCTTTGGATACCGGAGTGATGCGCGTCCGTCCCGGCAAGGAATGGGTGTCTATTGCTCTGATGGGTGGCTTTGCAGAAATCCAAGAAAACAAAGTTACTATTCTTGTCAACGGCGCTGAAAAAGGCGAAACCATTGATAAAGAAGCTGCTCGTACTGCTTACACCGAAGCAGAAGCTCGTTTGGAAAAGGCTACTAGCGGCACTTTGCAAGAGCAAATTCAAGCTAAGCAAGCAATCAAACGCGCGAGAGCTCGTTTCCAAGCTGCCGGCGGCACGCTCTAGCTCTAAGGGTAAGGACATAGTGCTTTTGTAGTAGGGACACAACATTGTTGTGTCCCTACTCTTTTGCTCGCGTTGTGTCCCTAATGTTTTGCTAAACTCCCGCTTCGGACAATAGAGATTGCATTGTTTCCCAAGATAACCCCTGCTGAAGATAGCGGGGGTTATTTGGATTGTAGGGGCTCTCCACGCGATCGACACTGACAATTTTTGCTTCCTCCGGCAAAACAGGAACCTCTGGATCGAAAGCGGTCGATCGTGTCAAAGAGCTAGAAAAGCCTTTAAAAATAGCAATTTCATCGAATTCGCCGTCTATTTCGGCCTTGACGATTAAAACTTCGTGCGATCGTTTTACCGTGTATTGTTCCAAACGGCGAGCAATAGAGTCAGCCATAGCAAATCTCACTTTCCTGAAATCTGCTACAATATAGCTTAATTTTGCGGCTAATTTCAGCGACAGATAGCTAATTTTTTATTTTTAATTCGACCTTTTTTAACAGCAGGAAGTAAGCGGACATAATATAAATCCTGTAAAAAGCATCTGCAATGTTTTCATCCGGCAAAAGATACTTATCGGATATTCTATGAGCCACAGAAAGATGGGGTTTCAATTATCGTTGTCCCGTTTAATTTTTATTAAACAGCGTTTGGCTTGGGATTACGCTGCTATTTATGCTAGTTTTTTGCTTGAGATCGGCTCTGGTAAGTGGCAACTCAAAGCTAATAAATAACTGTTTACGAGGAGGTAATTCTAGTTAGTGGCTCAATTTTATAGCGTTTGGGAGAGCGAGAAAAATATATGTGCCGATTTGTCGTTCGAGCCACAGTAAAAGGCAAAAAATCTGCCGTGTAGGTGTTTGAAATTTATGATGCAGAAACAGAACAAAGCATTGAACTAAAACAGGAAACTGCTGCTGAATTTCAAAAAGGTCGGGAGCTTTATTTCGAGGAAAATTTTACTGAAGCGCAAAAATTATTCAGTAAGATTTGCGAAAGAAATCCTCAAGATAGGTTAGCAGCAATTTACTGCCAGCGCTCTCTAAAGAATGGAATGTATGGAGTGCCTGAAGGATGGTCGGGGATAGAAGCTTTGGATGAAAAGTAGTGATACAGATATATTGTATGTGAACATCGGTAGGGATAGGGCAATGCTTTGTCCGGCGCGGAGAGTAGGACACGGAAATGCCGTGTCCGTATGGTTCGCTTTGACTTTTAATAATTTGGTATAAGATTAAGGATTGTAGAAACTAGATCGGGTCTTCCTTGGGTAAGTTGTGTTTAAGTACAAAATGGTTTATAATTATTACCACTGCTCAGCCTTCGCTCCAAGTATTAACTGGGTTTTTCAACCTAAAGTAATGTTATGTCCACTCTTTCTCTCAAGCACTTAGTGGCAAAACTTTCAAGAAAAGCAACGCTGCAAACCGTACTCATAGTTCCGTTTGTCTTGCAAGTATTTGCAGCGGTGGGTATTGTGGGGTATTTATCATTTAGGAACTCTCAAAGAGCAGTAAATGACCTTGCGGATCAGTTGATGGGGGAGGTTAGCAATCGCATCGAGCAAAATTTGAGAACTTATCTGGAAACTCCGCACCAAATCAATCAAAGCAAGCTGGATGCTGTGAAACTGGGTTTTGTGAACATGAAAGACTTGTCAGCTTGGGAAAAGTATCTGTGGCGGCAAGTACAATTATATCCTTATATCAATTTTACGTCGATCGCTAATCAAGATGGAGAATATCGCACTGGCGAAAAAATGTCTAACGGCACTTTATTGATTAACGCGTCGGGCCCATCTACAAATTTTGATTTTTATTCTTACAATACTAATGATACGGGCGATCGCACTACATTAGCCGCCTCCGTTAAAAACTTCGACATCCGGCAGCACCCTTCCTACAGCTATGCAGCTTTAGCAATCAAACCAACTTGGAGTTCAGTTTATATATCCTTCCTAGAACCCACATTAATTCTCAGCGCCCTGCAACCAGTTTACAGCAGCCAGAAACAACTAGAAGGAGTATTAATTGCTGCGTTGCGTCTCGACAGTATCGGTCAATTTTTAAACAGCCTCAAAATAGGCAAATCCGGTCAAACTTTTATTATCGAAAGAAGCGGCACGCTGCTGGCCACTTCCACACCAGAAAAACCTTTCCGCACCAAAAACGGTAAAAAAGAACTATTTAAAGTTACAGAAAGCAGCGACCCAGTAACGCAAACTACAGCTAAATATTTAGAAAATCACTTTCACAACTTGCACCAAATTACAAAATCGCAGCAAATAAATGTTGAGATAAACGGCCAGCAGAAATTTTTAAAAGTCCTGCCCTTCCAAGACGACAAGGGTTTAGATTTGCTGATTGTCGTTGTCGTTCCCGAAGCAGACTTTATGGAACAAATTCAGGCCGGCAACCGAACTACCGTGTTGCTATGTCTGGCAGCTTTGGGCATGGCAAGTGTGTTAGGACTTCTCACTTCTCGCTGGATTATCCAACCTCTTTTAAGATTAAAAAATGCAGCAATAGCTTTGTCTGAAGGACAATTTGACCAAACTGTAAAGCTCGATCGTTCCGACGAGTTGGGCGTACTTGCCGCTGCTTTTAACAGCATGGCAGCACAATTGCAAGCATCTTTTACTGCCTTAGAAACTAAAAATACCGAATTGCAGCGGCTCGACAAACTGAAAGATGAATTCTTAGCCAATACTTCCCACGAACTCCGCACTCCCCTTAACGGCATTATTGGGATTGCCGAATCTTTAATAGACGGTGCTACCGGACAACTGCCAGAAGCAACAAATTTTAACTTAGCTTTGATTACATCATCGGGAAAAAGATTGTCTTCTTTAATTAACGATCTTCTGGATTTTTCTCAACTCAAACACAAAAAAATAGAACTGCAAATTAAGTCCGTCGGTGTTCGAGAAATAGTCTCTGTAATTGTCACTTTGTCTCAGCCATTAGTAGGCAAAAAAAACTTGCAGTTGATTAACTCAGTTGCTCCTGAATTGCCGCCAATAGCAGCCGACGAGAATCGCTTGCAGCAAATACTTTACAACTTAATCGGCAATGCGATTAAGTTTACCGAAAGTGGCCGAGTAGAAATTTCCGCAGAATTGGTAACGGGCAACGCACAATCACCGTCTAATTCCCAATTAGCCATTACTGTATCTGATACTGGCATTGGCATCCCCGAAGATAAATTAGACCGAATTTTTGAATCTTTTGAACAAGCTGACGGTTCTACTGCTAGAGAATATGGCGGCACTGGTTTAGGGTTAACGGTTGCCAAGCAATTAGTTGAATTGCACGGAGGGAAAATTGGGGTATCTTCAACTGTAGGCGTCGGTTCCCAATTCATCTTTACTTTGCCCGTATCTGAGAGTCAGCCAGATTTTAGTAGCATACAGCCGCGTTTAACCGAGGGTTATCCCATTTTAATCACTCCTGAATTCGCGGGCAAATCCTCTATAATAAATTCTCAGCTATCAGACAATAGCGACTTGTTAGAAAGTGAAAAACTCAAAGTTTTGGTAGTAGATGATGAACCCATTAATATTCAGGTCATTATCAACAGTCTTTCTCTAGCAAACTATGAGATAACTCAAGCGAGCAACGGCTTAGAAGCTTTAAATATAATAGAATCAGGATTTAAGCCAGACTTAATTTTACTCGACGTAATGATGCCGCAGATGACGGGCTATGAAGTGTGTCGAGAAGTTCGCAAAAAATACTCGCCTTTAGAAATGCCGATTCTGATGTTGACGGCTAAAAATCAAACTACTGACTTGGTAGAAGCTTTTAACTTAGAAGCAAATGATTATGTAACTAAACCTTTTATAAAAAAGGAATTGTTGGCGAGAATTAATACGCAAATTCGCCTTGCTAAACTGAATGCAGCTTACGGCAGGTTTGTGCCCCACGATTTTCTAAACTTGCTTGAAAAACCGAGTATTATTGAAGTAAAATTAGGCGACAATCAGGAAAGAGATATGACAGTGCTGTTTGCTGATATTCGCTCATTTACGGCGCTTTCGGAAAATATGACACCGCCAGAAAATTTTGCATTTATTAATACTTATTTAGGAAGTGTTAGCCCTGCCATCAGGAAAAATAACGGGTTTATTGACAAATACATTGGGGATGCAGTCATGGCACTGTTTCCTACATCTGCTGAGGATGGCGTCAGAGCAGCAATTGATATGCAAAAAGAAGTGAATATTTACAACCAGCAGCGACAAAAAAATGATTTGTCTCCGATCGCGATCGGCGTCGGTTTGCACGCGGGCAATTTGATGTTGGGTACAATTGGCGAGCGAGAACGAATGGAAAGTACCGTGATTGCTGATGCGGTGAATCTCGCCTCTCGTTTGGAAGGATTGACTAAGGTTTACGGATCGGGAATTCTAGTTAGCGGTGCAATTATCGATCGCCTAGACGATCCAGAAAAATATAAGTACAGATTTGTCGATCGAGTAATGGTCAAAGGAAAGACAAATGCTGTGTCGGTGTTTGAAATTTACGAGACAGAAACAGAGCAGAGCATTGTACTTAAGCAGCAAACTGCGGAGGTTTTTCAAGAAGCTCTCAATTTTTACTACGCTCAAAAATTTGTTGCGGCCCAAAAAGTATTTCAGAATATTTTACAAATCAATCCGGACGATCGGGTAGCAATACTGTATTTCAAACGAGCTCGCAAGTATCGAATGTACGGAGCCCCGGAGGGGTGGTGCGGGGTGGAAACTTCGACGGAGAAATAGGGCGCGCACTGCCCGCCCTAATCTCTTTAAAAGATGCTTGCACCAACTTTAAAATATAGTTGTACAGACTCCTAATTTATTCCAAGTTTTGGGGCCAACAATGCCATCCGCAACGATTTTTTGTTGCTTTTGAAAATTGATGACTGCTTGTTCGGTTTTCGCGCCGAATCCTCCATCAGTAGTTACGGAAAAGCCGTTGGCGTTCAAGAGTCGCTGGAGGTAGCGAACGTCCTCATTTTGGGTGACGCCATCGTTTCGTTTGAGCAGGGGAAAATAACGGCAGGAAGGTAATTCCATGTGAATTGCGTTTGTGGTTTGCATAGTTTGAGTCTCCATTGGTTGTTTGCAAGTTGTTTGAAAGCAGAGAAGTGCGGGAAAATGTTGGCAGTGATTTATTTAACAAGGAAGTTCGGTAGCGCAGGTGCCTAATGTATTCCAAGTTTGCTGGCCGACAATGCCATCAACAGTAATCTTATTTTTCTTTTGAAAGTTGATGACTGCTTGTTCGGTTTTTGCGCCGAAGAATCCATCAGTTGCTAGGGAATATCCTTTTTTAACTAAAGATTGTTGGAGATAGCGCACGTCTTTATTGGCAGGGCTGCTATCATTTCGTCGCAGTGTGGGCAAAGAAGAGCACAGAGGTAATTGAGCTTGAGTTTGGTTTGTGGTTTGCATTGTTTGATTGGGGATTAGTGGTTTGCAAGTTGTTTAAACTTGCTATTCCCCAGTTGTAGCTGTGGGGGGAAGTGCTTTAACAGTCACTTTTTATAGTGACGCTTATCTGGGGTAGCTCAGATGAGTGACAGCCCGCTATCAAATCCGTTTTGTATAAAATAATTGTCAAAGGCAAACAGCAGCGAATTTCGATTTTTTATCAACTTTTAGCATCTTTGCCACCAGCCCCACACCATAAGTAAGTCGGCGCCAAAAAACGCCCCTATGTAAACGAGGGCAAAGTCTCCAAAGGCTCTCTACTCGCTGACTTAAACCTGTTTACATAGTGTTACATTATGCGGTTTAATCCCGTCTACCTACTTACCTGTACGGCTGTTGGTGTCGGGATGAATAGGCAGATTGAGGTAGAGAAAGCGACTCAATCAATCCTGTCACGGTGTAATCGCTGCACTCTTATATAAGCTGAGTAATACCAATTCACTATGAAGGTACACTAAAATATAGGGTAAAAGTAGAGGCAATTCAATATGGCGAACAAACTTC